>JAEZHY010000164.1 GCA_023416335.1 Pseudomonadota bacterium
GGCGATGGTCACGCTCTGGGTCGCGGTCTTGGTGGCGCTGCCCTCGGTATAGCTCGCATTGACCGTGGCGGTCTGGTTCGCCGTGACCGCCTTCGCCGTGAGAACGCCGGCGGCGCTGATCGTCGCATAGGTGGTGCTGCCGAGAGACCACGTCGGGGTTACGGCTTTCGACGTACCGTCGCTGTAGGTGGCGGTGGCCGTGTAGGTGCCGGTGGCGCTCATATTTACAGAGGCAGGACCGGAAATTGCAATGCTCGACAGCGTCACCGCAGACGCAGGCTTGCTGGTCGCATCCCCGGGGAAGGTCCGAGCCTGGATTTCCTGGATGTTCGTGAAACCGTCCTTATCGGAATCGAGAGACTCGATTGATTTGAAGTTGTGTGCTTTGGCCGCGAAATCGCTGGCATACGCATTGAGGTTGAGCGTGTTCCCGCCGGGATGGCAAAGATTGCAGGTGTTAAGTGCCGTGCCGCTCGTGCCGTAGGTGGTGTTGAAGGTATTGAGATACGAGCTAAGAGCCATCGCTCTGCCGGGGAAGGCGGTCACAGCCGTCAGTATTAAGACTGCATAGACAAATTTCGATCGCATGTTCTTCTCCTGTACATGGTGAAACCCAAAAAGGGCCAGGTATCCGGGCCTGAATTCCAGTCAGGGGTTATGGACCTCCTTTCGTGCTGTCTGATACACGGCTGCCATCAAAAGAGCGCACTACTCCCACCCCGCAAATAAAAGACTATGCGGGTCAAAGATACGCTGCAACCAGGCCTCAGCCCTGACTTTGAGGATTAACGGCTACAAAGATACTGCCCCGATTTTGATCAGCCGAGTTAAGGATTAAACGTTACTTACTCAAGGCTGACAGATAGATAAGTAGAATAGGCGACTGTTTATCACATACGAACAGCTTTGTGCAAGTAAAAAATCTTTACATTCGGAACGAGCATGCGCCCGCTTGCCACAAAATGTGTCTGCATCTCGCTTTAGTGCTGGTCGGAGATTATTGAAGGGGTGTCTTCGAGGGAATCGATTGTGTCTGAAATCACAATAACTTCGAGGATTGGAACCTGATGCCGGCGGAAATTCCGCATGGTTGCAGAGTACATGGCTGGAACCGTTCAGCCTTCCGGAACGGGGTTCCCAAGGCGGACCTTGGGAACCAGCGGATTATATTAAACTTTTTTTAGACAAACCGATTTGTCGGTCCATTAGTATGGGGGGATGCCTTCTCCGGGGAATTGGGTGGGGAATGCTCACGCCTTCCCAGTCTTTTCAACCATCAGGCATTCTCGATTGCATTGACCTCGTTTGCAGTACTCCCACCGGCTTCCCGCGGGAGTATCGATGACGCGGATACCGCATTTCTGCAGTTCATCCCGTATGCGGTCCGCTTCCAGCCAGTTTTTCTGTTTTCTGGCCAGTTCACGTTCGCGAATGAGGTTTTCCTCATCGGGAGCAAGCGGCCGGGAATTCATGTCGAAGACTCCGAGGACTGCATCGGCCTTGCGGAAGACCTCCAGGATCTGCCTTCTCTGGGACGGATCGGCCCCGAGTTGGTCGAGAAGAGGATTGGCCTGCCTGATGAAGCGGAATATGCCCGCCAGTGCGCGCGGCACGTTCAGATCGTCGGCAAGGGCATCGAGGAATTCCTGTTCGAGAGAATAGGCCAATTCCGATAATTGGCCGTTTTCCCCGTTAGATCCGTTCAGGGCGCGAATCTTCATGATGAATTCGTCAATGCGCCTGAGGCCGGCGACAGCGTTGTTGAGATTTTCCGAAGTGGCCTGGATCGGCTTGCGGTAATGCGTACTTAGCAGCCAGTGCCGGACTTCGCGGGCCGAATACCCCACTTCGAGCAGGTCCCGCACGGACGAGTTCTCATCCATGCCATTGTTGCCCTTCTCCTTCTTCGCCGACCAGACGCGCTCGGCAATCATCCAGATATTCGCGAAGGGCTTGCCGGTCAGGGCCTCCCCGATCTCCCGGACGTTTTCGAGATGGGGAAAAAGAAAATCCATGCCGCTGACGATTATGTCGATTTGCGGACCGAGGTCGTGGATAGCGGCGGAAGCCGCCGAAATGTGCCAGGTCGGAATCACGTTGCCCCAGTTGGTCTTCACGCAGGCTCCCCTTTTGAGTTCGGAGAGCGTGGCGCGTTTGAGCAGGGCGAAGTCGGTCGGGTTGAGCTTTTCGTATGCGTCGAGATCGACCGTTTTCCCTGCCCGGACCTTCTTGGGGTTTATCCTGGAGAGTTTTCCGTAATTGCTGCTTTTGGACAGGTCGAAGTAAACCGACCGAAGCTTGTCGTAGGCCAGCCCTTTGGAGATCAGGTTACTGGTGAAGTCGATGATCGTATCGAGATGCTCCGTCGTTCGCGGATAGCGGTACGCCCTGTTGATGCCAAGTGAGTCGAGGTCGCCGAGGAAAGACTCGAAACGCTGCTGCGTATACGGCCCCAGGCACATCCCGGCCGCAATCGAGCTGTTGATGGTTCGACTGTCGAAATCGGGAATAAGCACGACCTCATCGACCGAGAATCTCTTGGCCTGAAAGAACCGCGAAAGGAGATCGGCAACGAGGAAGCGCCGCGCATCCTTGATGGACAGGGACTGGTCTAGAGGAGGGCCGGTCACGCAGATGCGTGCCTTGCCTTCCTTAACGGGCTTGAAATCCACCTTCCGGCGTTCCAGGAGGTTGTGGAATTTGAAATCCGGCTCCAGCATTGTCGTGAAGAGATTCGTGCTCAGGTAGCGGTCGCCGCCATCGGGCAAAACGGCAACAAGGATACCGCTTTCCATCTTGGAAGCGACCTTCATTGCGACCGCCATGGCCGCACCGGAACTCATTCCGGCAAAGATTCCCTCTTCGCGCGCAAGCCTCCGGGAAGCTTCGAAAGCGTCCTCATCCCGGACGGTTGCAACCTCATCAAGGGAATACCGGTCAAAAATGCCAGGTACGTATGATTCCTTCATATTCTTCAACCCCTGGACCTTGTGTCCGGGGAGGGGCTCCACCGCAATCACACGTATTGCAGGGTCCCGTTCCTTCATCGCCTGGAGAATTCCCATGGCGGTGCCGGTCGTGCCGAGCGTGGCAACAACGACGTTCACCTTTCCGTCCGTCTGATCGTAGATCTCGGGGCCGGTACCATGGTAGTGCGCCGCAGAATTGGCGGGGTTGTTGAACTGGTCGGTCATGAAGTAGCGGTCGGGGTTTTCCCTTACGAGATTGTAGACTTCCTCGATCGCGCCGTCGGTCCCCATGGAACCGGGGGTGAGGAGCAGTTCGGCGCCCAGAGCTTTGAGGATCTTCTGCCGTTCCAGGCTGGCCGTTTCGGGCATTGCCAGCAGGACTTTATAGCCTTTCACCGCGGCTACCATCGCCAGCCCTATTCCCGTATTGCCGCTCGTGGCTTCGATGATGATCTTCCCGGGCACGAGTTGCCCTTCGCGCTCCGCTGTTTCGATCATGGAGAGCGCAGCGCGGTCTTTGATCGAACCGGCGGGGTTTTTCGCCTCGAATTTCACATAGAGCGTGACATTGGGGTTGGGGTTCATCCGGTTTATGCGGATGAGAGGTGTATTGCCGACACATTCCAAAACATTGGAGAAGACGTTTTTGCAGTTCACGTTGGCTTCCTGCGTGCGATTGTCCGGATTATCGTTTTGCCGATATTCAAGAGTTTGAAAGTTTTATTATATAGCCCCATATCGTGTTTAAAGCTAGTTTCTCTTTCGCAGAGGCCGAATAAATGCCCTTTTAAAACGGGGTGATGAGGGAGGGAACTGCACGCGGGACTCAAAAGAACAATCCGGAATCTTCATGTTCTCCATTTTGCTGCTTATATCAGTGACAGGATACAAAGGAGGCCAAAATGGAAAAGATGATCGCTGTTATGGTGCTTGCCGTGTCCGGGCTAATTTTTCTTGGAGTGGATGCCGTTCGGGCAATGGAACTGACCTCACCGGTGTTTGAAAATGGTGGGGCCATCCCCAGCCGTTTTGCTCGTCCGGCTGCCGGAGGGCAGAATGTATCGATTCCCCTGAAGTGGAGCGGAATTCCCGAAGGGACCGCCTCGCTTGCCCTGATTATCGTGGACCATCACCCGGTTGCAAACATGTGGGTACACTGGATGGTGACCAATATTTCGCCGACGACGACATCCCTGCCCGAAGGCGCATCGGGCAAGAACATGCCGCCTGGATCGATCGAGTTCAGGAATTCATTCGGCACATCCGGATACGGAGGACCGCAGCCCCCAAAGGGTACCGGGCCTCATGCCTATGTCGTTACCCTGTACGCCCTCAAAACGGACAAGCTCGATCTCAAACCCAATGCCGGCCTTGCCGACTTTCAGAATGCGATTAAAGGGAAGGTTATCAACGAGGCTTCGACGACGGGGAATTATGAGCAGTGATCCGGCAGGAAACACTGCCTTGCCGTCTTCACGGCCGGACAGATGATGGGCACGGGTTTCAGGGGCTGAACATTTCTATATACAAGAAAACCGGTGAGCGGCGTAGGGTGGGCACAGCTTCATCGTGCCCACCGTCCAGCCGGTGCGACAGACCAAAACCATAATGGGCGCTCGAACATACAGCCTTTATTCTCCAAAGTCTGTCCAATTGTCTCAGCCACTATCCCGCCCCATTGCTCCGGGTAGATCCCCATCTTCACATAGCGATGGAACGTTGAATGCGGCCAATCCAGAACATTCCCGGCATATCCGTGTTTCCCAGGATTGTAATGGATGTAATCCATGTATGCCTGCTATTTGTGGTACTTGGGGCTCTCAGATGCCAACGAGCCAACGGCTGATTGTTTTTTCGGGAGCCTCGGTACCCGCCAAAAGAGGTGTTGCCGATAATACGACCGTTTTTTCGTACCAGCCATGTATCTTCTTCGGTCATGGGAGAATAACAGCCTCCCAGTACGAAATTCTGGTTCTGAAAAACAGAGTTTACTCTTGATACTTCCTATGAGAATAATGAACCGAATATTGTGCAGCAGGGGGGAAGTAATGAAGATCGGGTATGCCAGGGTTAGCACAAGAGACCGGAACCTTGACTTACAAGTGGATGCTCTAAAGCCAGGGCCCAGCTCGAACGGAAGAACTGCGAAATAGAATGCCGGCATCCGGAATGCCGATATAATTGTCATGACAAGGAGATGGCGTCATGAGCAATCCCGCAAAAAAACCGGCAACCAATGATGACCTTTACAACATCCCCGAAAACATGATCGGGGAGATCATCAATGGGGAGTTGATAGTAACCCCGAGGCCATCGAGGAGACACACTCTAGCCGCTTCGCGCCTGGGAAGCGAGTTGATCCCTCCTTACGATTTCGGGCGGGGCGGCGGACCCGGCGGATGGATCATTATTATTGAGCCGGAAATCAGATTGGGAGACGACACTATGGTCCCCGATCTGGCAGGCTGGAAGAGAGAAAGATTTCCGATTGAAGAAGATCACAACTGGATTTCTGTGGCTCCGGATTGGGTGTGCGAAATCCTCTCACCAAATACGCTTCGTACCGACAAAATAATAAAAATGCCCATCTATGCTCACCATGGCGTTGGACATATCTGGCTGATCGATCCCGTTGCCACGACCATGGACGCATTCAGACTCGAATCCGATAGATGGTCCCTGTTGGCGAGCTTTTCCGAAAACGACAAGGTTCGGGTAGAGCCATTCCAGGAGATTGAAATTAATCTTGGAGATATGTGGGTCGGAAGCTTGCAGCCGCCGAGCCTTTAAAGTAAGTGCACAGAATTCGGAAAAGCCAAAACTCGCCATGATGGATATTGGTCTGATTTCTCGCATACGCATATTCGAGCGCATTTGAGACCATATAAAACCGGCTTTTCAGGTAGGGATGCAGGGTGGCATCATGATGTCCACCCCACATTACAGCCGCAGTCGAAGTTTATGCTCGTTCAAACCGCGCCTGGGCCGTCGGCAAATATCCGGCCGATCTGCTCATACACCGTCGGATCCGGATTATACCGCTCTCCCCTGAGGGCCGCCCTCTCCACCAGCAGGGCTTCTATGGGTGCATTGCCGGTCCTCTCGCCAAGTCCCCGCAACGTTCCGGAAACCCCTCCGCAGCCGTAGAGCCAGGCGGTCGAAGAATTGATCAGCGCATGATGGAAATCGTTGTGCCCGTGCCACTCCAGCAGGTGCTCAGGCACCCCCGCCGCGTCTATGAAAGCCTTCACCAGAGCGGGAACCCCTCTGGGCAGCGCGGCCCCGGGATAGGTGACTCCAAGTCCCAGAGTGTCGGAGAGCCTTATCTTGATGTCGATTCCGCTTTCCTCGCGCAGTTTCATCAACTCCAGGGCAAACGGAATGCAGAAACCGTATATATCCGCTCGGGTAATGTCCTCGAAGCCGCACCTGGGGACGATACCCTTTTCGAGCGCCAGGCGCACGACGCGCAGGTAGCGCTCGGCGATATCCTTCCGGTTGGAACCGAGTTTCAGGTAGATGTGATAGTCGGAAGCGGAGGTGAGAATTCCGGTCTCTTTAAATCCTGCATCGATCGCCAGCTTCAGATCTTCTTCGGATGCACGCACCCATCCGGTTACGGCGGGGTACTGGTACCCCCGCGAGCGGCACAGATCGACCAGATGCCTGTCCCTGTCCGAGTAGATGAAAAATTCGCTGTAACGGATCACCCCCTCGGGGCACGAAAGGACATGCAGGAGGTCGAAGAGAGAGCCAACCTGGCGGCTTGAGAGCGGCGGCATCGCCTGCTGTCCGTCACGGAAGGTGGAATCCGTAATGAACATATCCTCTGCCGGCGACGGTGCCGGGGAATACCTGCCGATCCGGATCCGCGGCACTTCGGAATAGGGGAATATGTCGCGCATCAGGTTCGGCCGGGGTGCATCGCATATGCCGAAAGGGCGCAGCACCCTACCCCCCTCTTTTGCGCTCTTCAACAAGGCCGTCGAGCCCGAATTTCCTGACCCGGTAGCCGATCTGCCTCAATGTGATCCCGAGTTCCCTGGCGGTGCGCGTCTGGTTCCATGAGTTGCGTTCCAGCGCTGTCAGGATCTCCTTGCGCTCTATCTCCTCGATTCGGGACAGCGGAGCGGCCTCGGTTTCGTTGTTCTGTCCGCTCAGGTAAGCCGGCAGTATGCTCATGTCTATTTCATCGTCGTCCGCCATGATTATCATCCGCTCGATCAGGTTTTCCATCTCACGGACATTGCCCGGCCAGTCGTATTTTGCGAAAAGCGCAGCCGCACCCTTGGATATTCCGACCTTCCTGCCGTACTCCTGGGAAATCTTCTCAAGGAAATGGTTTATCAGGTGCGGGATGTCCTCCTTGCGCTCCCTGAGAGGCGGTACCTGAATGGGGAAGACATTGAGCCGGTAGAAAAGGTCCTCACGGAAGGTCCCGTCGGCAACCGATGCGGCAAGGTCCCGGTTGGTTGCGGCTATCACCCGGGCATCCACCTTTCGGGTCCTGCCACTGCCCAGCCGTTCGAACTCCTTTTCCTGGATGAACCGAAGCAGTTTGGCCTGGAGCGGCAAAGTGAGTTCTCCGATTTCATCGAGAAAGACGGTGCCTCCGTCAGCCTCTTCGACCCTGCCGGGTTTCGCGCGGGTCGCCCCGGTAAAAGCCCCTTTTTCGTATCCGAAAAGTTCCGACTCCAGCAGGTTCTCGGGCAGCGAAGCACAGTTGATCTTCGCAAACGGCGCTTTGGCCCTGGTGCTCAACTCGTGAATGATCTGCGCCACCAGGGTCTTTCCGGTGCCGGACTCCCCGAGAAGCAGGACCGATGCCCTGCTCGGCGCAACCTTGACGATCTGTTTATGCAAAGCCAGCATCGACGGGCTCTTGCCGACCATGAAGAAGCGCGTGCGCGTCTCCGCCGCACTGCTGCCCATAACGGAACAGTCCTTGAGCAGCCGTGCTTCCCGCAGCTTCACCTGCCGGTTCAGACTGACAAATTGTGCAATGAGCGTCGCAATGATGGAGAGGAAACGGATGTCCTCCTCGAAAGGGATTTCATTGCCGAACAGCCTGTCAACGTGAAGCACGCCTATGGACTTGCCATGCAGCAATACAGGCACTCCGAGAAAAGAAATGGACTCTTTCTGAATGGACCGCGAACGGGTCTTATTCAGAAACAGCGGCTCCTTGCTTATGTCCGGAACGACATAGGGCTGTGCGGTCCGGAAAATGAGGCCCGTGACTCCTTCGTCCTGGCGATAGACCCCGCGCTTCCTCTCGGCTTCCGTCAGGCCGTGCGATGCCCGAATGACGAGATACCCGGTTTCCTCGTCCACCAGGGTAACAGTAGCGCGCTTCATTGCCAGGGAGGAAGAAAGTACTCCCAGGATGGTCTCAAGGGCATGGTCGAGTTTGAGCGCCTGCCCGATGACCCGGCACGTTTCGAATATGACATTGAGTTCTGATTCCCGTATTCTCTTTTCCATAATGGAAGACGGTAACTCAATATCCGTGCCGGCGTCGAAAAATGGGCGAAAGATCGCGGGGATCATAATCTTTCTTTTCGCTAAAACGGCTCCAGAATTACGTATGCATGGATTTGAATAATTACACGCCTTAAGAGAGAAGACCTTTGCCGTCACAACCAGCGGTTGGTTACTGAACAATTTTGTATCAATTATCCTGGAAATTCTAAATTATCGTGGTTTTTGATAACATTTTTGTTCCACGTACGTGCTCGTTTAGAAAAACGGAAAAGTCCGGAGGGCACTCTTAAGTTGACGGCTGTGAGCGGGAGCTTGGGAACCGGCGAACCAGTGTGCCGTCTATGTAATTATGGGTAGCCAGGATTCTCGAATCCGGGCGCGAAGTGCGAGAGGGCGAGAGGCGAAAATGCAGGTGGAACCCCGTTGCGTCACACGGAAAACCGGTGGGCACGGTGAAGCATCACCCCGCTCCGCTTCCCACCCTGCGAACTCCTCGGCACCTGCATCCGGGACCAGTCGCTTCTCAACATCCTTCCCCCGTGCCGGTGCATCCGAACCCCTTTGAACATCCGCCACGCTTCCGCACCTTGAATTCCTTTGCGCTGTTGCCCGAGTAGACCGATTCGAGCCCGAGTTCGATAAAACCGTTCATCTCTATCGGCTCTATTCCGGCTTTCGAGAGTACCTTCGCCGGATTATCTCCAATGCCCGCCACAAGGACTGCCCGGCAATCTTTCAGAATTTCGGCGAGTCGCTCCCACCTCCGCATTCCTCCGCCCGGTTCGGGGGCTTCACGTTCTTCGACCAGGTCAAAACCCTTTTCGTTTTTCGACCAGATCTGGAACTTATAGGCTTCCCCGAGGTGCTGGTTCACAAGCAACCCTTCGAGGGTTGCCACCGCAACATACGGGCGTTCCGCCAGATCGATGCGGCCGCGTGCGCATTCAGTCAGGCAGCCGTGAAACTCCCCGCTCCTGTCTTCCCCCAGAAGCCCAACCGCATCCGCCCGGCAGCGGGTGCAATGCCTCATTTGGGGAAGATATTTCTCCGCTCCGGCCTGGATATTTGCCATTACCTCTTTGGACGGCTCTCCGAGGTTTTCGAAAGGGGTGTCCACGTTGGGATGCATCGGCATGCAGTTGAGGAGGTCCACTCCCAGTTCCGCCATTTTCCGGGCCACATCTTCCACATGGCGATCGTTAACTGATGGAACGACGATCGTATTCACTTTGACCGTGATACCCCTGGCCTTCAGTCCGCGAATGGCCTCAAGCTGTCTTTCCAGGAGCAGTTCGGCCCCCTGCAGGCCGCGGTAGATAACCTTTTTATCGCGAACCCAGCTGTAGATGTTCTTTCCGATCTCGGGGTCAACGGCATTGACGGTGATCGTTACATGAGAAACGTTCAGGCCTGCTATGTCGTCCAGGTAGCCGGCGACCCCAAGCCCGTTGCTCGAAAGGCATAGGAGTATATGCGGAAATTTTTCCGTAATGAGGCGAAGGGTCTCCAGTGTTTCCTCGGGATTTGCAAAAGGATCGCCCGGTCCTGCGATCCCGGCCACCGCTATCCGGGGCTCCCGCTCCAGCACCTGTTCCATGTAGAGGGCGGCCTGCCACGGGGCGAGAACGGCACTCGTTACACCGGGACGGCTTTCGTTCACGCAGTCGTACTTGCGATTGCAGTAGTTGCATTTGATGTTGCAGCCTGCAGCAACCGGCAGATGCACCCGCCCGTATTTGCCTTTTGCGGCCTCATTGAAACAGGGATGAAGGTTCAGATCGCGCAAGATACTCATTTGAGGTTCCTTTCTCGAGAGCAGGGAGAAAAATTATGTGCTCCCCCCTTATTCGCTCTCACATATATCCATAGCCTACCGGCGAATTTTCCTGATTCTTTTCGATGATGCAGTTTACAATGCGATCGAGAAGCGATTGTGTGCCCCGGTAGCCGATGTTGAGGATTCTCTGCCCTCCGAACCGGTCGTGAATCGGGAACCCCACCCGGATCAACGGGATGCCGAGACTTTTGGAAATTGTGTAGCCTTTGCTGTTCCCAATCAGGAGATCGGGTGAAAGCTTGCGGGCGAGTTCCTCGATTTCGTGGAAATCCAGCCCTTCCCTGACGATCGGAGGACTCTTCATGAGTCCGGCGGTTACCTGGTCCACGGCCGACTGGAACCGGCCGCTCTTTCCTCCCGAGGCGCACAGGACCGGTTCGACTCCTATCTCCACGAGAAAGGAAGTCAGCGCGACCACCAGGTCCTCCTCGCCGTAGACAACCGCCCGTTTGCCGAAAAGGTATTTATGGGCATCGACATAGGAATCGACGAGGCGACCTCTCTCCAGGGTGTATTTTTCCGATCGTTTGCTGCCGGCCAGTTCCTCCATTTCAGAAAAGAAGATGTCGTTTTCGCGAAGGCCGATCGGAATTCCCATCCGGTGCAAAGGAACATCGAAGCGTTCCTTGAGAAGGATCCCGGCAGACTTCTGCTCGTCCAGGGTCCTCCCGAATTCGATGGTCACTTTCGCTCCCCCCATGCGCCGGATATCTTCGATCGGGGTGCCGCCGCGCGGTATCTTTTCGTACTTTTCGAGTGCCGGTCCGTCGAGGGTCATGGAAAGATCGGGCAATATGACCGCGGGATGCCAGAAATCCTCGGTAATTTCCCTCAGGTGCCGGATATCCTCGGGTGATAGAAAACCGGGAAACAGATTGAGCATATCGGCGGCAACCGCATCACCCGATATCTGTTCCACCACACTCCTGACGGCGGCATGGAACCCTTCCATGTGCGTTCCGGAGTAGCTCGGAGTGGACACCGTCACGATTGAGGGAAGCGCTCCGCAGTCTTTCATATCCCGCCTGAATTCGTTTACGATCATCGGCACGTCATCTCCGATGGTTTCGGTCAGGCAGGTGGTGGCAACGCCGATGAGCTTTGCTCCATACTTCGTCATTATGTTCTTCAGGCCCTGCTTGAGATTCGGGCCTCCGCCGTAGACCGCGTGTTTTTCCCCGAGAGAGGAAGAAGCGATGTCCATGGGCTCGCGGAAGTGGCTTATGATGTAGCGCCGCATATACGTTGCACAGCCCTGGGACCCGTGCAGAAGGGGAACTGTTCCTTCTATTCCGCGAAATGCGAGGCAGGCGCCGAGAGGTTTGCAGAGCTTGCACGCATTCGTCGTCGAGACATATGGCGAGTCTTTCATCTCAATTCCTCGCTTTCTTTCCCGGTACGAACCGCCAGACCGGACTCATCGCCGAAGAATGGACTTCCTTCGCGAAATTGAGCATGCCGATAAAGCCTTCCAGCGGTTGTTTGCGTTCATGATTGTGATCGCAGAACCCGACGCCCAGCTTGTATGCGATCGGCCTTTCCTTGACGCCCCCGACGAAAATATCGACGTCCTTTTCCTGGAGGAAACTCGACAGCTCGAGGGGGTTCGAATCATCGACTATGATCGTCCCTTCATCGGTAATCTCATAGAGTTCCTTGTAGTCCTCCTCGGTTCCCGTCTGAGACCCGACCAGGACGACTTTCATTCCTATCAGGCGGAAAGCCTTGACCAGCGAAAAAGCCTTGAAGGCCCCTCCCACGTATATTGCAGCCTTCTTTCCGGCGAGATCTTTCTTGTACTCCTGGAGCTTAGGATAAAGCTTCGCAAGTTCTTCTTTGACGAGTTCCCTTGTGCGGCCGACAATGCCGGGCTCCTTGTCTTCGAAAAATTTGGCGACCTCGTAGAGCGCCTCCGCCATGTCTTCCACGCCGAAGTAGGAAACCCGAAGGAACGGGACCCCGAGGGATTCCTTCATCATCTTTGCGAGTTCCATTGTCGCCCCGGAGCACTGGACCAGGTTCAAAGCCGCCCCGTGCGCACGCATGAGGTCCGCCACGCGGCCGTCCCCGGTTATGTTCGCAACCGTCTGCACGCCCATCCTGGCAAAGTAGTCCCGGATGATCCACAGCTCGCCTGCCAGGTTGAAGTCGCCGAGAATGTTGACGCTCAGGGGAGAAATCCCTTTCGTATCGCCGGTGCCCACCAGGCGGAACATCGCCTTGCAAGCCGCGCTGTATCCCTCGCGCTTGTTCCCTTTGAACCCCTCCGACTGGACCGGGAGGACCGGGATCCCTTTCTCCGCGCCCACTCGCCTGCATATAGCTTCGAGGTCGTCCCCGATGATGCCGACGATGCAGGTGGAATAAACGAAAGCTGCTTTGGGACTGTGGCGGTCGATGAGTTCCGTGAGCGCCTTGTAGAGCTTCTCTTCTCCGCCGAAAATGATGTCTCTTTCCTGGAGGTCGGTGGAGAAGCTGAGCCGGTGCAGGGCAGGCCCGGATGAAAGTGCTCCCCGGATGTCCCAGGTATATGCGGCGCAGCCGATCGGGCCGTGCACCAGGTGCAGCGCATCCGCTATCGGGTAGAGCACAACGCGGGACCCGCAGAACACGCACGCACGCTGGCTTACCGCTCCCGCAAGGCTGTCGCGGTTGCAGTTCATCTCGAAAGGCTCCTGCCCTTTCCTGTGGATCTGGCCCTTTCGCTCCTGAAAAATGACGGATGCGGCTGTATTCATGTCGTTTCCCTTCGTTGGCAAAAACGTTTCGAGCTAAGCTTTTACGGATTTCGAACACCGGTTCCGGGCGGGCTCAGCCGGCGGGCGGGGGAGGTCCGAACTCCTGCCGCCAAGCTCGGCTCCGGAGAGAGCCCTTCCCGGAATCGGTATCCGAATTCCGTGCCTCAAAGGAGGTACCCTTCCGCGGGCTTACCATCTTCGAGCGCATCGAGAATTTCATCTACGGCTGTTTCGTCAGTAACGTTCCGGTACCAGTATGCCTGCGGGTACACCACCATGATCGGGCCGTCCTCGCAGAGTTTCAGGCATCCGGTGCTGGATACGATCGCATTCATTCCGCGGTCCGCCAGCTCTTCTTCCAGGTAGTTGATGAGTTGCATCGACTCTTTCTTGATGCATTTCCCCTTGGCTTCCGTGCCCCTGAAGCTCGCGCAGACGAATATGTGGAAATCGGGCTTTTGCATGTGCGTAATCCTTTTGGAAAGTTTTCCCTCTTTGAGTTTTCGCGTCCTGCTACATGACCAGTTCGAACGATTCCTCGGGAGCATCCCGGTCCTGCCGGTCCATCAGTGCGTCGAGGATCTTTTCCAGCAGCCTGATGCCTCCCCTGTAGCCTACGGTCGGGAAGTAGCTGTGGCCGATGCGGTCGAGAATGGGAAACCCGAACCTTACAAACGGGATGTCCTCGTCCCTGGCGATGTACTTCAGGTACGTGTTTCCCATGATCAGGTCCACCGGATCGTTCTTTATCAACTGGTGGAAGAGGAACATGTCCGATGAGGCCCTGACGTTTACCGGGTGTGGGATGTTTTTCGTGATCTCCTGGATCCTGGTCTCGAACTTCTTGCCGGGTGTTCCGGTAACGATGTGGACCGGCCACATATCGATCGAGACAAGAAACTCCGTCAGCGCGACGAGTTGATCCGGGTCCCCGACGAGCCCCACTTTCTTACGATAAAAGTACTGGTGCATGTCGGTGATGAGATCGAGCAGCCGCCCCCTGTCCAGGTTTATCGAATCGGGGACGCTCACCCCCGCGATCGTTCTCAGGGTATCGATGAAAGCGTCCGTCGCGGTCAGCCCGATGGGCAAGTCCAGCAGTTCGCAATGCACCTTGCACTTGACGTCCAGGGCCCTCGCTGCCGGCCAGGAAGACATGCGCCCCAGTGCTATGGTTGCCTTGCTGTCCCCGGTGCTTTTCAGCGCGCCGATCGAGACCCCGCCTTTCGGGTACATTTCGAATTTACCCGTTTGCGGCCGATTCAGAACGTTGGAGGTATCCGGGAACATGACGGCCTTGATACCCAGTTCCTCCGTTATTCTGCGGATTTCTTCCATGTCCGAAGGTTCCACATAACCGGGGACGATGTTGACCTGCTCGGTCCTCTTCCCTGTCGATTCGGCAAAGTAATCGACCATCGCCTTTGTCATGTTCGCAAAGCCCGTTACGTGAGAACCCACGTAGCTCGGTGTATTCGCATGGATGACGAACTTGCCCGCCGGGATCTTCCCCTCCGCCTTTGCCTTCCGGGCTATCTGCGGGATATCGTCCCCTATCGTCTCGGAGAGGCAGGTGGTGTGAACCGCGATCACGTCGGGCTCATAAATGGTGAAAATGTTGTCTATGGCCTGAATGAGATTGGCCTGCCCGCCGAAAACCGAAGCGCCTTCGGTAAATGAACTGGTGGCGGCCATGACCGGCTCTTTGTAGTGCCGGGTCAGCGTGCTTCTGTGATAGGCGCAGCACCCTTGAGAGCCATGGCTGTGCGGCAGGCAGCGATGGATACCCAGGGCCGCGTACATAGCTCCGATCGGCTGGCAGGTCTTGGCCGGATTTATCGTCAGGGCGCTTCGCTCCCTGATTTCCTTTGGTGTGTGTCGCAACAGCATGGTTTGTTTCCTTCCTTGGCCGCTACTCGAAAGCATAGGTCGCGGTGAGTTCCGGGTTCTTCTGCCAGGGCGCTTTCAGGTACGACCAGACTTTGCTGTTCACCATGCGGTCTATTTCCCGATAGAAGTTGATCGCCCCTTTGAACCCGGCGTAGGGTCCGCCGTAGTCATAGCTGTGAAGCTGCTTGAGCGGGATTCCCTTTTTCTGGATCGCATATTTTTCCTTGATCCCGGCACAGAAGATTGCCGGCTTGTAGATCTCGATCATCCTTTCCGTTTCGTACTGGCTGATATCGTCGATCACCAGGGTCCGCTCTTCCATCTGCTTCATCATGCCTTCGTAGTCCTTGAAGGTGAGGCCCTGGGCGGCGAGCTTTTCGATCTGCTCGGCTGTTTTCCTCGGCCGGAATCTTTCCGGATCGGGATGTACCTCGAGTTCCTCTATATTTCTGCTGTCAGCATCCACCTTGACGCTCGGCAGAACTTTCCGCCCTTCGTAGTCGTCCCGGTGGGCGAATTCATAGCCGGCAGAGATCGTCTTCATGCCGATTTCCGTGAACAGGTCCTGGTAATGGTGAGCGCGGGATCCGCCGACAAAGAGCATCGCGAGCTTTCCCTCACAGCGCTGCCTGACTTCGGCCTGAACTTTCTTTACCTCCGCCATTTCCTCCGCGATGACTTCCTCCACCTTGTCGATGAGTTCCTGGTCTTCAAAATATCGGGCTATTTTCCGCAGGGACTTCGCGGCGGACCCGGCACCGATAAAATTGATCTTGATCCAGGGAATCCCGAATTTCTTCTCCATCATTTCGGCCACATAGTTAATGGAGCGGTGACACATGATGGTGTTCAGGTCAGCCATGTGGGCATTTGCAAACTGCTTGTAATTCGAGTTGCCGCTGAACGTGGCCACGGTCGTTATGCCGCACTTGTGCATGATGCGGTCGATTTCGAAGGCATCCCCGCCGATGTTGTATTCCCCGAGCATGTTCACTTTGTATTTGCCCTCGACCGGCGTGTCGTCCTGGCCGACCACATGCGTGAAAATGCCGTTGTTTGCGATATGGTGGCCCGCCGACTGGCTGACGCCTTTGTACCCTTCGCAACTGAAGGCGAAGACATTTATTCCGAGTTGTTCCTTCATTTCTCTAGCCACGGAATGCACGTCGTCCCCGATGAGTCCCACCGGGCAGGTCGAGAAAATGCTGATCGCCTTCGGTTTGAAAATATCGTAGGCTTCCTGGATAGCTGCCCTGAGCTTCTTTTCTCCCCCGAACACGATATCTTTGTCCTGCAGGTCCGTGGAAAAGCAGTAGGTCATGTAATTTTCGTCTTCGGCAGTCGGAGGCCTCGTCTGGTTTCTCCGGGTTAGCCAACTGTAAAACCCGCACCCGATCGGCCCGTGGGTCAGGTTGACAAAATCCCTGGTCGGCCCCAACACAACGCCCTTACACCCTGCATAGGTGCACCCGCGCTGCGTGATGATCCCGGGAATCGTACGGGTGTTGGCCCCGATTTCCGGCACCGACCCTTCGTCGCTCACCTGGTTGATGATGATCTGCTTGGCGCGCTTCCGGGCGACTTTGGTCGGGTATTTATTCAGGAGTTCCTGTTTCACAGCCTTTGGGTCGATAGACTCGACTTCCACTGCTGCAGCATTTAGCTCGGTGATTGCACCCATATTATTTCTCCAGTCTGAAGGTCGGCTCTCAAACCTCGTCAAGGACGCCAACCCCGCACTCTCCGGTCCTGACGCTCACGGAGTCCAGAACCGGCATCACGAATATCTTTCCATCGCCGGATTTGCCCGTCCGATTGGTCTTGATGATTGTTTTGACCACGGTCTCGACCAGGTTGTCGGGCACGACGACGAACATCGCTCTTTTGGGAATGAGGCGCTGGCTGTGCCCCAACTGGGCGATTGCCTCCTCGTATCCTTTTTCCGCCCCTTCGAGCAGCGTGTAGTCAACCAGCCCCTTTCCCCTGCCGAGCGCGTCCCGTGCGGTCATGGACGAAATCCCGGCTTCGGAAAGGGCCTTCTTCGTTTTGTTCATCATGTTCATGCGAACGATCGCCATGACCTCTTTCATATCTTGACCTCTTCAATTCCACCTTTGGGGGTTTCCTTGATTCCGGAGCTGATCGTGTAGACCTCGTGCACAGGGGTGACGAAAATCTTTCCGTCTCCGAACGCGCCTTTGTCGCCTGTTCGGGCAGCGTTTATGACCGTCCTGACGACGAAGTCCTTGTCCTGCTCCTGAACAACTGTGAGCAGCAGTTCCTTGGGGATTTCGTCGTAGGTGATTTCGCCTATCTTGATTCCGCGCTGCTTGCCGCGGCCGACCACCGACATCTTGGTCACGGCCGGGAAACCTGCTTCCATGAGGGCGGCCAGCACGTTGTCGACTTTTTCAGGCCTGACGATGGATCTGATCAAAATCATCTGGTTCTCCTTTCAGGGCGCTCAGCCCGCCAGACCGTGCTCGATCAGCAGCTTTTCGAGCTGATCCGTATGCATTGGCTTGGGAATAACGTGCATTTCGTTGTCTTCGATCTTCTTTGCCAGCGTCCTGTACTCGTCGGCCTGAGGGTGCGACGGCTCGAACTCGATGACCGTCTTCCGGTTGATCTCGGCCCTCTGGACCATGTTCTCGCGCGGCACGAAATGGATCATCTGGGTCCCGAGCTGCTTCGCGAAGGCTTCGATCATCTCCCTTTCGTTGTCCACCTTACGGCTGTTGCAGATGAGCCCGCCCAGCCTGACCCCGCCTGCTTCGGCAAATTTGACGATGCCTTTGCAGATGTTGTTCGCGGCGTACATGGCCATCATTTCACCGGAAACTACGATGTAGATTTCCTGTGCCTTGCCTTCGCGGATGGGCATTGCGAACCCTCCGCATACGACGTCGCCGAGAACGTCGTAAAAGACATAGTCCAGGGCCTGCGTTTCGGCATATGCTCCGAGTTGTTCGAGCAGGTTGATCGAGGTGATGATTCCGCGGCCCGCGCAGCCAACACCGGGTTCCGGTCCGCCGGACTCGACGCAGATGGATTTCGAAAAACCGACCTTGCGGATATCGTCGAGTTCCACGTCCTCGCCTTCCGTCCTGAGGGTATCCAGAACGGTCTTCTGAGACAGGCCTCCCAAAAGAAGCCTTGTTGAATCCGCCTTGGGATCGCAGCCCACCACCATGACTTTTCTTCCCATTTCAGCCAGGCCCGCCACGGTGTTCTGTGTCGTAGTGGACTTACCGATACCGCCTTTGCCGTAGATGGCAATCTTTCTCATGTGAAACCTCCTATCGGATAATTTTCGTTGCCCTGCAGGTGTATAGAGCAGGAGTCGTGCCGGCGGGTGGAAGTAAATTCCAACATTGCGATATTATTGATTGAATTAAGGATATAGCTTTTCGAATTGCCTGAATTTATGGAGGAGGAAAACTCACAAAACGGTATGAAAATATCACAAAATTGTTACAAAATAACCTGCGATTCGCCGGCATTTCGGGATGGTGGAAGCAGGAAACGGTAGGTTTGGCATTACCGTGCCACCGTCCGCCCTTCGGAACAACCTAATGAGATAGCCGGGGTGGGCGCCCCCAAAAACCAGGTGCCCACCTCGGCTCCGACTTGATCTAAGCATATCAAAGTCGGGTAGCACGGATTCTCGAATCCTGGCGCGAAGCGCAAGAGGACGGCATAAAGGAAAATGGCGATCTGCGCGATGGGCAGATCGCAGCTTTATAAGCTCTCTCTTTGATCTGATCGGATCATATGCGATAATTCGATTGCAACTATATTTAAGTTGCAGATCTAAAAAAGTGAACTTACATTATGTCCCGGTAAAACCAAGCCGCTTAAGCGTTTGTTCTCGAAGCCCAAAGACTTCACATGGGATGAACAGAGGAATCTTCTTACCGGGCTCGGCTATGAAGAAATTAGCGGCGAGGGTTCCAGGTATAAGTTCCGTGATCTCAAACGGGTAGCTTTATCAGTTTGCACCGGTCTCATCCGGGCAACATCGTCAGGAGATACGTTATGGAGGATGTCATCGAATTCCTGGAAGGAAGAAACATTCGGCCATGAAAGACAATATTCTGCGCTATAAGGGTTTTACGGGTTCCGTCGAAACCAGCATCGAAGATAACTGCCTTCATGGAAAAGTTTTGTTCATCGACGATCTGGTTACCTACGAGGCGCAAACCATTTCCCAGCTTAAGGCGGAATTCGAGTCTGCGGTCGATGATTATGTAGCTGCGTGCGAAAAACTGGGCCGCAAAGCCAATAAATCTTTCAGTGGGACATTCAACGTCAGAATCGGACCGGAATTGCACCAGAAGGTGGCCAGGCATGCGGTTCGGAAGGGGACAACCATCAACGATGTCGTTAAGAGGGCACTGATGGAATGCGTTAAAGATCCGGAATAGGCCGGGGTTCCCAAACCGAAAGGGACTGTTGCTCAAATCATCGCGGGAGCCTCGAATGACCGGCAAAGTCCGTCGTCGTCATTCCGGCCCGTCTCTTCGATCGGAACAAGTTCACACCGGAATCCAGGCATTGGGCGGATTAATTGTGAATTCGAGACATTAAAAACTCTGGATCCCGGCTCAAAAGCATTGCCGGGATGACGGGATTGGGGGGCTCTGCGGGGGCTTCGTGGAAAAATGCCCGGGAACAGGTCCGTCTTTATTTGGGCAATAGCCCCCGAAGCTTGGGAACCAGCGAGAATTAACAATCCGGACCAAACTTTCGCAATAGCCTGCTACAGCATCTTCTCTATCGAATTCAGCAATTTATCCCAACTCAGCGGCTTCGCGAGCATGAGGTCCACTCCGCGGGAGGCAAGGTCTTCGTCTTCGTACTGGGCCCCCCAGCCCGTGATCATGACGACCGGGGTCTTACGGTCCCTGGCCTTTGCGCGTTTGGCGATTTCCCAGCCGCTTACCACAGGCATTCCGAGATCGGTCATAACCAGGTCGAAGTGGCTCGTATCGATCATTTCTAGGGCTTTTTCCCCGTCGCTCGTCGCAACGACACGGTGCCCCTTGAGGCGCAGCATATCGCGAAGAATGTTCAGGATCTCCGGATCGTCCTCAACGAGCAGCAGGCGGTAGGAACTCGAACCTTCGCCGGTCTTCGCGACAGGAGCAGCTTTCGCCCCTTCCGCCCTCGTGAGCTTGATAATGAAGGTCGTGCCCTTGCCCGGTTTGCTCTTCACCTGGATATCCCCGCCGTAGCGGCCTATGAGGCTCCAGGAAACGCTCAGGCCCAGACCCGAATTCCCGATCCCCTTTGTCGTGAAGAACGGGTCGAAGATCTTTTCCGAAACTTCCTTGCTCATGCCGATGCCCGTGTCGGACACTTCGAGAATCACCTGCTCACCCTGGCAGCGCGACCGGTAAGTGATCGTTCCGCCCTGGGGCATGGCGTCGATGGCGTTCAGGAGGAGGTTTGTAAGCACCTCCCTCAGGTCGGAGGCATTGATCGCGGCGAGGCAGTTCGGTTGAAGCTCGAACAGGATGTCTATCTTTCGCCCCGAGCGTTCCATGAAGTTTTTCCAGCGCGGGCGGGTCAGTTCGACTACGTCTTTTACCGCTTCTTCGATGTCGATTGTCGAAGCGAGCGCCTTGGGATCGCGCTCCCTCTCCGTAAACCTCTGAAGTCGGCGGACGGTGTTCGATCCGTCGTAGACCGCTTTTTCTATATTCTGGAGTCTTCGCCGGATTTCCTCGTCTTCGATCTGCGGGAGGATGAGCTGGATGTGCCCGAGTATGGCCATCAGCAGGTTGTTGAAATCATGGGATACGCCGCCTGCCATCGTTCCCAGGGCGGCAAGCTTCTCGGACTGGACTATCTTCTCCGAAAAAGCCTTTTTCCTGGTGACATCCTCGATCACGAGCAGATAGCCGGCATTCCTGCCGGATTGGCTGAGCCGGACCAGGTTGACGTCGGCAACGTAGGTCTCCCCCGCCGAGTTCATCAGGTTTACATCCGTTTTTTCAACCTGCCCGGTTTCAGATGATACTGCACGGTCGAAAAGCTTTTCAAAGGCCGCGGGGTCCTGGAAGAGTACGGCGGGAGACCGTCCGCTGATTTCCGAGACTCTTTCGCCCTGTATCTTTTCGATACTTCGGTTTATCCGGACTATCCTGCCTTCATTGTCGAGAATGCAGATCCCCTGGGGGATGAAATCCAGGATCATGTCGGAAATCGGGTCCCGGGGAGCTTCTTCAGGTTCCGTTATTACAGGT
>JAEZHY010000175.1 GCA_023416335.1 Pseudomonadota bacterium
TCCCAAGGTCCGCCTTGGGAACCCCGTCCCGGCAGGCCGAATGGTTTCATGCTCCGCACGCTTCCATTCTTCCTGTACCTCCAACGTTTTACCCCTTGCGCCGGCGCCCGGATTCGAGAATCCGGGCTACCCATGGGTGACTCAGGATGGCAGTTATTCAGTTCACCGCTCACGGTTCACTGTCTACAGTTTTGAAATCATTCTCAGCACGCGCCTCTGCAGCTTTCCGCTCGCGCTTCGCGGGAGTTTTCCCTTAAATTCGATCTGCCTGGGGAGTTTATAGGGAGCCAGGCGTGATTTCATGAACTCCCGCAGACTTTCGACGATGCCCCGGGTATCCATGACTCCTTCCCGAAGCACTACGACGGCTTTGGCGATCTGGCCCTTGACCGGATCCGTAACTCCAATCACGCCAACATCTGCGACGACCGGGTGAAGGGATATTACCTCCTCGATCTCGGCGGGCGATATCCTGTACCCTGAAGTCTTTATCATGTCGTCTTCGCGCGCTATGAAGTAGATATTTCCACGCGGGCCGTGATAGACGGCATCTCCTATGCAATTCCAACCGTCAACGACGCTTGCCGTCTGGAGATCGAGCAGTCGGTTGCCGTTGGCATACGGCTTCCAGTAAAGGGTCCCGGAAGGCGCCTTGATTCGCAGGCTTCCAACCTCTCCCGCATCGCACTCGTTTCCATGCTGGTCCGCAATGCTGAGCACGATTCCCGGAAGCGGTTTTCCCACCGACTTCGGGGCCGGTTCGGAACTCATTGTGTTCGAAGTAACCAAGTGAAGGAGTTCGGTGCTGCCAAGCCCTTCCCAGACGGGTTTTCCCGTCAGGGCCTTCCAGCGCTCGAAGGTCTCGGCCCCAAGCGAATCTCCTCCCGTAGTGTACAATCGAACGGAGCTGAGGTCGAACCGCTTGAAATCAGGCAACTTTGCCAGTGTGCGATAAAGGGTCGGAAGCCCTGTCATGACAGTCGTCTTGTGCCTTGAAATGGACTCCAGCATTTCCCGAGGCGAGAAACGGGGCAAAAGTGAAATCGCGCCCCCACCTTCAAAAGGGATTAGCGTAAGGGTTCCGAACCCGGCGGCAAAGGAGACCGGGGCAGCTCCTCCAAGGACGTCACCGGGGCGAACTCTGTAGACGTACCTGTTGACCAGCCTGGTGTTGATGACGGTCTGGCGTATGAAATGGACGCATCCCTTGGGTCTTCCGCTCGTTCCGGAAGTGTAGAGAATAACGGCGATATCTCCGTCTTCGAGGAGAACCGGGGAGAGTCTCGGGCTGCCTTCGGCCAGCATTTCCTCAAACGACAGGTCTCCGCATTCACGGACTGTTTCCGGTTCTCCGTCAATGATGATCCCGCGTACCCTGCCGCCGATCAGTTCTTTTGCTCCCTGCAGTTCACCGGCCAGAACAGCATTCACGATCAAC
This sequence comes from Pseudomonadota bacterium, assembly GCA_023416335.1. Next base: position 1,439 of record JAEZHY010000175.1, read on the forward strand.
AGCTCGATTTCCGCATCATCGATTACGTATGCCAGTTCCTTGGCGGTCCACAACGGTGAGATCGGTACCGGAACGGCTCCAATCTTTTCGATTGCAAAAATGGACGCGACGGCAAGATGCGAGTTGTACATCCGGATGCCGATCCGGTCCTGAGATTTTGCGCCGGCCTTTATGAGCGCGTTGCCGAACCGGTTGGTGAGCCTTTGGAGTTCCGAATAGGTGAGGGTTTGATATTGAAATTTTATGGCCGGGTTCCCGCCTCTTCCCTCTCTTATATGACGATCGAGAAGGAAATCGGCGAGATTGAGCCGGGTGGGCGTATCGGAGAACTCATCGGGCACAAGGTATTCCGGCCACAGTTTCTTCGGTGGAAGATAATGGTCCGGAAGCCTGCCCATGGTCGGAGCTTTCGGTTATCGCGGGACATGCGCATCCGCAACCCCGCTCTTCTACAGGTCAAGGTATGAAGTAACCTCGATTCCGTGCTCTTCCAAATCTGCAATAATCGGTTTCAGATCCGTCTTCCTGAGCCGCAGGGAATAGGAATATTCCGGCCCTTCTTCCGAAGGCAGGTGACAGATGCTGATAATGTCGGCCCCGTGCAGTCTCACAATCCGCGTGATTTCCGGGAGCGGGTTCGGTGAGCCCGCGACTTTGACATCGAGACGGGTCGATTCCGTAAAAAGACCGAGAAAAGTGATGAAAGCCGAAAGGATGTCGATGACGGTGATTATACCCACCAGAACGCCGTCTTTTACGATTGGCAGTCCGCCGACCCTTTTTTCCAGAAGAATTCTGGCGGCCTCTTCGAGCGGTGTTTCCGGGGTAACCGTAAAGGGCTTCCGGATCATTACATCTTCGAGGGTAAGTTCTTCAAGCATGGAAGCAATGAGGACGCCACGGAGGTCTGCGTCGGTGACCCATCCCAGCAATCTCGCTTCCGAATCGACCACGGGAAGATGCCTGATCGATTCCCGCTTCATCAAAGCAAGCGCTTCCTGAATCGAGGCTTCCTTTTTAATGCTTACCAGGTCGGTTGACATCCAATGGCGAACAATCACGCGGGACTCTCCTATTGAAAGAGCGCGGAGCGGCACTTTAGAAAAAATCAATAATTACAAACAGTTTTAATCGATATCAACAGGAAGGCTAAGATAAATCGGGGCAAAATGCAAGAGCTTTTCCGAAAAGAAATCTGATGCGGCTTCACTGGAGGCCGGGATTTCTTTCTCAGCAGGAATCTCTCAACTCTGCATTGGGGTTGATCAGACGATCGGAAACGCATTGCCTGCAGAACCAGGCAGGCCAGACCGTTCCGCAGCCCGATGCGATCAGTTCAAAACACGAGCATGCGGCACAGAGCGGTTTGCCGCACCCGGCGCACTCCGCAAGTACCCGGACCGTACCGCAGATCGCACAATGATTGTTTTCATCAGGCATGACCGATCCCCTCGACCAGGAATCAGAACGACAAAACCGCCGGCAGAACTGAAACCGGCGGCATGATTGGATACGGAGACCGAGATGTTTTCGGCAGCCCAATTCAGGCTTTCATGGACGGAGCGGTACTGCTGCGCTCCATGAGTTGGGCCATACTGACGGTACGGTCGCCGAGCATATTCGTATAGCTTCCGAGTTCGTTGTCGTACCAGCCGTAGATCACGGCCTGCGTTACGGGAAGCTCGATGAACTTTTTGTGCCCGATTCGCTCCGACAGGTCATCTTTTCCTGCGGCTCCCATGATGTCCAGCGCCCCGGTGTTGTTCGCTCCGGCCTGGTCGAGGTATGCACTCGCGCTCAACAACCTTTCGACATCGATACGAACAGCCGAGGTCCGGGTGTGATTCTCGAAGCCCTCGATTACGGCAGCGGCTCTCGGCAACCCGATGATATCCGAGGATACGTTCTGTTCTTCCGAGAATATCAGGTACCCTTCAGGAAAGTGCGATACCGCGGTCTTATAGATTTTGTTGATCAGCTCGCGGTTGATCGGCTTTGTCATGCTCTCGTCCTGAATCATTATGGCGAGAATTATGAGCGAGCCGGTTGTGACGGGAATACGAACCGATTCTGCGATGAACCCAATCCTTTTCATTTCGGGGATTACCAGGCCCAATGCTTTTGCCGCCCCGGTGCTGGTCAGAATGATGTTGTTGAAAGCCGAACGCGTCTTGCGCAAGTCCGTGGCTTTCGCTTTCGGGGCATGGTCCAGAACGGACTGAGAACCGGTAGCCGCATGAACGGTCGTCATCGCCGCGGAGAGGATCCGGTCTGCTCCGAAGTAATCCAGGAGAGGCTTGACCATGTACGCCAGGCATGTTGTCGTGCAGGACGCATTCGAGACAACCATATGCCTCTTCGGATCGTAGTCCGCATCGTTGATCCCCATAACCGTGGTTATGGCGTCGGCAGGCATTTCCCGGCCTTTTTCCTTAATTTTGAAAGGAGCGGAAACGATGACCTTTTTTGCACCGGCCAGGAAGTGGCCGCGGGCCGATCCCTTGGGATCATCGGGAGGCGTCGTCGGATCGAGAAAAGCCCCCGTTGCGTCCACAACCAGTTCAACGCCGTGATTGCGCCATCCGATCTGGGCCGGGTTTCTGGCAGAGCGCAGGAACGTGATTTTCACCCCGTCGGCGAAGAAGCTCCCCGACTTTTCATCGAGCCGTTCTATGCATCGTTTTGCACGGGCACCGTAGAGATAGTTATGCAGCGCGCCATAGGTGGAGTCTTTCTCCAGAAAATGCGCTATATCCTCAATCCTTGTTCCGACATCGCGCCCGATGTTTACCACGATTTCCGAAAAGTACTTCCGCTCGACATGATGCCAGATCGAGAGTTTCGCAATCCTTCCGAGCCCGTTGATACCCAGCTTCTGTGGAACCATTTTACTTTCGCTCATGTATCCTCCGTGATTACAGGCAGAGGTGAACCCAAGATTATCGGCTGCTCCGGCCGGACACACCGGCAACGAAAATTGCCGTCGCTGTCCGGGAAATGGTGCGTAGCGGCTGAAGCGGAACTGATGTGAACCGTGCACGATGTGCGGCTTCGTTTTCAGCATTCGCGCAAGTTGTACTGCCGATAGATATATATCCTTCGATAAGTCTCATGCAATTATAAAAAAAGCCCATAACACAAAAAGCCGGCCATATTTTCCCGCCGGCTTTCGCATAAATTCGTTTCTAATGCAAGTAACTTCACTGACATTCCGTGTATTCAATGAACGGATTCACCGCTCTTGTAGAGATCGTGAATCTTCCGTTTGAGGTCCCGCAGCCTGCGCGAGTCCTCTTTCGATTCCCAGTGAGGCTCACTGATCGCAAAAGCAGCTACCGAGGCCTCATCCAGCATGCACTCGGCAGCTTCGCACCACTCGTCCCTGCAAACCTGCTTCAGATCCGAGATATCGTCAATCATTTCCTCCAGACGGCCCAGCGATTCATGGTACGAGTCGGAAAAGGAATTCCATGACTCGTCCCCATGATCGAGCATCGTCGCGGAACTCATTGCGTCACGATAATTCATCTGAAATCCTCCCAAGCACCTTCACTCAAAATGGCTCGTGCGGTAATTTTGGAACCGTTTTCATGACAAAAAAGATAAGCCCGCATCTTTTGGCAAACAAGGATGTAAGGGGAGGATCGCTGCCGAAGCTCAATGTTCTTGCTTTAAGGAAATACGCCGCTGGTTCCCAAGGTCCGCCTCATTGGCGTCAACTTAATCGAACCGAGTTGTTTCTTGCGCTGAAAGCGCTGACTAATTTCGCTGGTTCCCAAGCTCCTTGCTTGGGAACCCCGGCCCCGGGAGCGATGAATTGCCCGGAACGGCCCCGTCCACCCTGTCATTTTCCCGCAGATCGACTTCTCAACTAAGTGGCAAACAAATCTAATTCACCGAAATCATATCGCAATTCTGTCGGAAAGGTGAAAGCTGAGTGACAGGTGCGGCTTTCGTGAGAGGAAGCAGGAGCTTCCCAAACGCTGGTTCCCAAGCAGGAGCTTGGGAACCAGCGGTTGGCTTAACTTGACGCATATGAGATCTGCCTTGGGAACCCCGGCAGGCTGGATAGTATCCGGTACGTTGAGGCACGGTTTCCCGACCGTGCCGGCCCGGGAGCCGAGAGATGGCTCGGTCGACAAACCGCCCCATAACCGAATTTGAATTGAAGTTTCATAAGAGCGGGCGGCCCGGATTCGTATCCGGGAGCGTTAGCGCTAGAGGCCGGTGGAGGGCCTGCCGGAAGGCCGGCAGAGTTTCGTGTTCTAAAACATCCGTCCCCCAGGACGGGGCTCCCAGGCCGGAGCCTGGGGAACCAGCGAATCTTATGTTGTCCTGTTCTCTTTTTCTGAATGCTCGTTTGTCGTACAGTCAGCAGCTAGAGTCTTTTTTCTCGTATTTTCTCGAACCAATTCAGTGTTCCGTCACTTTCGGGATATAGATGATAAAAGTCGTACCCTGACCGGGGTTGCTCATTACCTCGATCGCCCCCTTATATTGGCGGACGACCTGCCGGCAGCTGTAGAGGCCAAGCCCCATCCCGAAACCTCCGGAGATCCCCACTTCCTTGTTCTTGGTGCTGAAAAAGGGCTCGAATATCCGGTCCTGAAGATCGAAGGGAATGCCCGGTCCATTATCCTGAACGGCTATGATAATCTCCGAGTCGCTCTGGTTGGTCCTGAGGGTCAGTTTCTTTTCCTTCTGGCCTTTCATCGCCTCGGCAGCATTGCTCAAAAGGTTCCCGAGAATTTGTCCGAAGTCCGCGGCAACTCCCCGGATGAGCGGCAGATCGTCTGAAAGCATCCATTCTTTTTCGATGTCATGAAAATACGGGTGCGATTCCAGGAAGGTCATCTCCTCTTCCAGCAGCTGATTCACATCCAGCCACTCCTCCCTGCGGACCTGCGAGTTCTGGAGCTTTCTCAGAACGGAACGGATGATTTGAGCCATTCGGCACACCTGTTTGTCGATTCTGTCCAAGTTTTTTATTTCCGGATGAATCATTTGCAGGATTTGGGTTTCGCCGCTGATGTAGTTCAAAGGATTGTTCAGGTTGTGCAGAATCCCGGCGAGCAACCGCCCCGCAAGTGCGAGAGATTCCAGTTCCGCTATTTTGTGCTGGTACTGATTCAGGTATTCCATCGCCCCGTTGAGTTGCTGCTTCAGCGACTCGGCCTCCTCCTGAACCTTACGCGACGCCTGCATGCTGTCCCTGGCACGATCCAGAGCCGCTTTGAATTCTCCCAGGTCAATCGGTTTACTGAGGAAATCGAACACGTTCAATCGAATCGCATCCGCCATGTTTTCCGGAGACCCGTACCCGCTGATTACCAGTACTGCGGTTTCCGCATTGATCTCCCGGATTCTGCGGATGACCTCCATGCCCGGCATTCCCGGCATTCGCAAATCCATAACTACCAGTTCCGGGCGAATTCTTTTGAATGTTTTCAAAGCATCGCTGCCGTCAACCGATAGATGAACGTCATATCCTTCATCCTCCAGGAACTCCTGAAGCCCCTCGAGAACGGCAGGTTCGTCGTCAACTATCAAAACGGGAGTCTGTAACATAAATACCTCACCTTTCCGGCTTCAGTTGAGCAGGACCGTTCTGGCGATGTCTTCGACCTCGTCCAAATCAAAAGGTTTTTTCAAATACTTGTAAACGCCGAAACGATGGGCGGTTTCTTCGTATTTGTCCTGGGGAAGAGCCGTCACTATCACCACTTTTGTCGGGCAGTTCATCTCCCACATTTGCTGGAGAATCTCCAGGCCGTTTATGCCGGGCATTTTGATGTCCAGGAAAAGCAATTTCGGATTCTCTTCTTTGAGAACCTGCATTGCCTTGGTTCCGCTGTTCAGCAAAACAACCGGGTAGTCGTCACCGAACACCGCATCGAAAGATTCGAGGATGCCCAGATCGTCGTCGACTACAAAAATAGCTTCCTGCGTCAGCTTCATAATTTCGCCTCCGTTCCTTTCTTTTCGGCACCGACACAGTCCGCTGCCCGGTCGCGATCTATTCAAGCATTTCTCGCTCCCCTTTCCGCACGAATCGCGGGCAAGCCGGCTGGATCTTCCTTTCCTCTTCCAGGTCCAACTCGTGTGCGATGCCGCTCCATCAAAGATGGCATTTACAGATATGGCTACAAAAAGGATACCAACTCTTGCATAGGAGCAATTTACCAGCAGATCAAAGGACTTGAACAAAGAATGACGAAATTTGAGGAATTCGAGGCGGGACCGATGTGCACTGTTTTTAGTGCAAAAAGAACATAAATTCGTTCAGCTCGATGCCGGAGCGACCGGCTCCCCGGAGACTCCCGGTTCCTGGACGGGCAGGTGAATGTTGAACCGGGTCCCTTTTCCGAGGGTGCTTTCGACCTCTATCTGCCCCCCATGTTCGGTGATGACCTTGTGCGTGATTGCCAGACCAAGACCGGTACCCGAATCTTTGGTGGTAAAGAAAGGATTGAATATGGACTTCATTTCTTCAGGGTTCATTCCGATGCCCGTATCCGCAAACATCAACTTCAACCAGGCACTTTGAACAACGCCCGAGCCTTCCGAGGTCAGACCGGACATTTCCGGCGACGGCCCGGCAATAGCATGCACCACCAGTTCCCCTCCTTCGGGCATTGCCTGAATCGCGTTTTGAATGAGGTTGTTGAAAGCCTTTGTGAGTTGGTCCGGACTGGCCCAGATTTTCGGCAGCCCGGCCGGGAGATCTATATTGCACGTGATCCGGTGCAGGATCAGATCTTCTTCGAAAAGTTCGACGGACTGCTGCAGCATCTGACGGATATCGACCGGCATAAAGTGGTATCGGGGGGCCCGGGCCAATTCCAGCAGGTCTTCTATGAGCCTGTTGATTCTGTCCAGTTCCCGCGGCACTGTACGGTGGAATTTCTCCAGGAACCCTGGTTTTTCCAATTTGCGCGGCAAAAGCTGCACGAAGGTCTTTATGGCCGAGAGGGGATTACGGATCTCATGAGCCATACCGGCCGAAAGCGTCCCAAGGGCCGCCAGGCGTTCGGACTGCCGGAAACGCGACTCAAGTTTTTTCAGTTCCGTTACATCGTGAATGTTCATGATGATCTGGCTGGGGATCTCGCCTTTGTCGGTGAGAAAACTCGAAGCAACGATGATGTTTCTGACCTCCTCCCCCAGGGTCACGCGGATCTCCTGCTGCCCTGGCGCAGCACGGTCTTTCAGTGCGTTCCGGACATATCGGAGCAACTCGGGAGCGCCTTGCAGGAATTCCTCGACTTTTTGCTCCTGCCTTCCCACCGATTCCACTGGAATTCCAAGCATCACGCAAGCCGATGGGTTCACCGTTATGAGCGTTCCCTCCATATCCACCGAAAGCAGACCGTCGCTCATGGTCGTCAGCAGCTTGTTCAGATACCGCTGCAATGTGGTGATTTCCTGCAGGTGCCTCTCAAGCTGCCCGCGCTGGAGCAGAATTTCGCGAATCATTATGGAGAAGTTTTCTGCCAGGACCTCTACTTCATCTCCGGTCCTGATTCGGATATCCGGATTGAGATTTCCCCGGGCAGCGGCAATGGTTGCATTGACGAGCAGACCCACCGGATTTGTGATTCGCCTTGCCAACCAGATACAGACCAAAACGGAAAGTACCAGCGCCAGGACCCCGATACCGCCGATGGTCATCTGTACCTGCCGGATCTGGCGGTAGAGCGGGTCAAGTGAAAGCGCCACGCGCACAACGCCCCAGGACCGCTCCGAACCTGGAATGGTTACGGGCACGGCGATTTCCAGGACGGGAGTTTTGGATCCTTCCAGGAGAGCGTTTTGAACAATCGGTTCCGTTGCGGCCAGTGCCTTCCGGCTGAACTCATCTTCCAGGAACCGGCCTTCGAGGTCCTTTCGGCCGCTATACCCGGCCACACGTCCCTCTTTGTCGTGGATGATCACATAGGCCAGGTCCGGATCCTGACCGGCCTGGTTTGCAGTCTGAGAGAGCGTGATATAAGTATAAGTGGTGAGAGCGGATTTGGAGGTCGCGGCAAGGCTGTGGGCTATCGCGAACCCGCGACGCTCGACCTGGTTTCGGATCGTCCTGCTTTGTTGAACGCTTACAGCTGCCACCGTGATTGCAAGCAGCAGGGTAACCAGACCGGAACTGAGCAAAATCAGGCGATATTGCAGCGGAATATAGCGGGGTCTTCGCCAAAAACTGGTCTGGTCAGGCCTTTTTTGCATGCGAAAGAACTCTACTGGGGCCGCGATTCGGTTAAACGGGAAAGCCAGACTTCCCGGAGGGCCTTATGCCCCGCAAGCGCATTGAGCTGTATGCCCTGGACATTCGATTGATAGACCTGATCGACCGTCAAATACACCAGTGGCACGGCAGGCGCGCTCCTGACAATCAAATCCTGAATTTTCCGATATATGCCGGCACGCTCGGCCGGCAGAAAGAGAACTCGAGCAGACCGGATCATCTCATCTACTTCAGGGTTCCGGTATCGCATGTAATTCACATTGGAGTCGGACTCGAAAAGCACCTGTACAATGTTGTCAGGATCAGGCAGATCCATGAACCATGCGTATCTGTAGATCTGCATGGATGGAGACCGGATATACCGTTCAAACTCCGCCCAGTTGGTAATGAATTTGACCCTCAAATCAACCCCGATCCTGTCCCAGCACCGGGTCACGAAATCGAGTTCGGCGTTTGCGACCGGAGAATTAATAGCGGAAGCGCTCTCGAAGACCGGCCTTTCCGAAGTCCCCCCGGGGATTACCGTGCCTATTTCCTGACGTGCTTTTTCCAGATCGTCCTCGA
>JAEZHY010000193.1 GCA_023416335.1 Pseudomonadota bacterium
AGAGACGGGCACCAATCGGAAAAGGGCCGTAGGATGGGTGGGAGCGGAGCGGGAACCCATCGTTTTTGGGATCAAATCGAATCAATGAGCTTTATGCTTAAAATGGCGCCTGCCCTTACGCAAAGAATATTCTTTCCCCGGTTATGGCGCGATCTTCCGACCGGCCATTTTCTCGGTTCCAGGCCGGCACGGTCAGGAAACCGTGCCTTAACTCAACGGAAACGGCAGTTTTTTGCTCTTGTTCAAACTGTGTTGACGAAGGTATAGGGGCCGTAGGCGTCTTAAGGGCCTGCGGCGCCACATCCCTATTGAGAGAGAGGGTGCAATCGTAACCTTGTGGTGTCGTGTCTCTCTTAGGAGGATGGGTGGGAGCGGAGTGGGAACCCATCGGTTTTTGAGGCTCGTTCCTCTTGCAGTTGCCGGGAAGCCCAGGGGCTGTCGAATACGACTTCTTTTTCCGTATGGCAACTTTCCCCGTGTTTCCAAGCATTGACTTATGCCTCTCCGGTCAATCATTCCGGGGCGTTCCGAAAAACGATGGGTTGTCACCCATCCTACGCCCACATCGTGCTGTTGCTTCAAAACCGGGCACAAGCCGAAAAAGGGAACAGGCAATTTAAGGGCTTGCTGACGCAACACCCGCACTTAAAGATGGGGCGCATAAATCGCTACACTTTTGTGTTGCGTCTCTCCGGACCGACTGCGTTATTACATGTCCTTCGGCAAGATTGCCACTTCGAACCAGTATTCTTCCAACTGCGCTATTGCCTCAAAAAACTTCAGCAGGTCTACGGGCTTTTGTATGTAAGTGTTCGCCCCGTGCCTGTAGCAAGCCTCGATGTCTTCTTTCGCCTCGGAGATTGTCAGAACTATAACAGGGATTTTCTTCAGGTGCTCATCGGATTTTATTATCTTCAGAACCTCCCTCCCGTCTGTTCCGGGCAGGTTCAAATCAAGGAGAATTATCGAGGGTCTCGGCGCCTCGGCAGGCGGGGCGAATTCCCCGCGCCGGTAAAGATAATCCAATGCCTGTTCTCCGTTGGTGCAGCGTTGGACGGGGTTTGCCATTTTGGCCTTCTTGAACGCCCGAATCGCTGCGAAGAAGTCGTCGTCGCTGTCTTCGACCATGAGGATGGTTCTGCGATCGTTCATTACGGTTCTCCAGACAGAGTGAAATAGAAAGTGGTGCCCACGCCCGGGGTTGATTCGAGCCATATGCGGCCGCCGTGCCTTTCAATGATTTTCTTCACTATTGTCAGTCCGGCACCGGCCCCTCCGCCGTACTTGCTTTGCTCGTGCAGCCGTTTGAAGATGTGAAAAACCTTTTCCTGGTGTCGTGGCGGTATGCCGATCCCGTTGTCGCGAACCCAGAAGACGGTCTGCGGGCTTCTTTCGTCGCACCCCACCTCTACAGTTTTAACCATTTTATCGTTGTACTTAATGGCGTTGCCGATGAGGTTCTGAAACACTTCCCCAATAAGAGTTGGGTCTCCGTAGATGGAAGGCAGCCGGCAGTCACGCCTGAATTCGATGCCTTGCTCCTCCATTTGAGATCTCATGTCTTCAAAAGCGGAATCGACTACGGTATTAATCTCTACCGTTTCCCTGGAAAGCTCCGTCCTGCCCAAGCGCGAGTATGCAAGAAGCTTGTCGATCAGAAGGGTCAACCTCTCGGCCAATCTGTTGATACTCTGAATATAGCTTTTCCCCTGATCGTCGAGATTTTCCGAATAGTCTTCCCGAAGAAAACTTGCGTAGTTGTGAATCCCTCTCAAAGGCTCTTTGAGATCGTGGGAGGCGACATAGGCAAATTCGTCCAGTTCGCGATTCTTTTTTCCCATTTCCTTCATCATCGATTTGAGCTTCCGGTTGACTTCTTTGACTTCCGCAGCCCGGTGCATGACTTCCATTTGCTGCGCTATATTTCTTACCCGTGCGCTGGGAATGGATTGTTCCGAGGAGACAGGCCGCTGCGCCAGAACGAATTCCGTAACATCTTGAATATGGTGAATTATGAAAGCGATCTCACCGTCTTTCCCGAAAACCGGGGTGTTCACCGGGCTCCAATACTTTTCCTCGAACTTCCCGCCGGAATCTCGAATGTCATATTTCTGGACCCCCATGATATCCGGAACACGGTCCTGGAGGACTCGCTGGAGCGAGCTTTGCAAGTCACTTGCACTGGTCGTGGAATTGTCTCCCGGATCATCGGGAAAGATTTCAAACAGTCCGTGGCCCAGTATCTCCGAACGGCTGGTCCCTGTTGCCTCAAGGTATTTATTATTGACGCCCACAATCGTGAAAGCCGGATCCGGCCTCAGGATCAGGTACGGATGCGGGGCCGCCTCCAGCAAATTGCAGCAGATGGGTTCGGGCAGGACTTTCTGCTCTTCAGCCTTGTGTATCGCTCTATCCATTCTTCCTCCTCTCTAAGCGGCTTCAAACCCGGGACATGTACCTTTCGGCAATTTGGCAATCTCACACCAGTACTTCAAAAATGAGCTGACCGTCTTTACGACTCCATCAAACAAACGGGGTTTGGCTATATATGTGTTTGCGCCGACACCGTAGCTTTCATTAACCAATTCCTTATGCTCCAAAGTAGAAAAGACGATAATCGGAATGGTCTTGAGGTTCGGGTCGGACTTGAGTTCCCGCAGCAACTCGATTCCGCTTTTATTGCGCAGTGCCGGATTCAAGACGATGAGGTCCGGACAGGGCGAAACCGAAGAATCCCGGTAGTCACCTCGGCGGTGCAGGTAATCAAAAAGATCTTGCCCGTCATTTACGAATTTCAGCTCATTGCAAATGCAACCTTCATCGGCAGCCTGTTTTATCAAATTCCGTTCTTCTTCATTATCTTCGGCTATCAGGATGGTGGTCTTCTTTTTGCACTTTTGTTTCGGCATCCTTATCTCACATTCTAATTTCCAAACCGCACGACCTCTCAAAATCTGCATTCCGGCATGGATGCTCTGGGAAGCGTTGCCACCTTGCACCAGTAGGTGCTCAGGCACCTTATGGTTCTTGTGAGGTCGTCAAAGGTCACCGGCTTTGGAATAAATGTGTTGGCGCCCCTGCCATAACTGCTCGCAACGGCCTCTTCTTCCTGCGTGGTTGTGAAAATAATGATTGGAATAACTTTGAAATCGGGATCGGACTTGATTTCATGCAGGGCGGAAAGGCCATCCTTCCTCGGCATGTTCAAATCCAGGAGAATGAGATCCGGGGCAGGCGCTTCTAAAGGATAAGCATACGAGTCATCGCGTCTGAGGTAATCCAGGAGTTCCTGGCCGTCACCGACGAATTTCAGCCGATAGCAGTCGCACTCGATTTCAATGGCCATTTGTATCAACTCCCGGTCTTCTTCATCGTCTTCGGCAACCAGAAAGTTGACGGGATCCAAGCACTCTCCCATAGATACTTCCTCCTGCACCCATTTTTTTAAAGATAAGGATGCCAATTTGAATCTAAATGCCATAACTGCCTAACCTTTGCGCCGGCTCTTCCTTCCGCATGGAATTCCCGGCTTGCCCATTCGCTTGCGAAGAGTTTGGGGTGAAAGCCGGTTGTCTTGTTTTCATGCCGAAGACCCTGTCGCAGGCCCATCCTACGTTGCGCGTCCGAATTCAAAATCCGGGTTATCCAATATGTTGCGCACCGCTAAGTCGTCATCCCGGCAACGCGTTTGAGCCGGGATCCAGTGCATTTAAGAAGGCAATACCTCAGGGTGTCCAGTGTAGCTCCAGCCGGGTGTGCCAGGGGTGGCCCGTAATTGTTTCCGGGTGCGAAGCCCGGAGGCTGCGATAGAGTTGCCCTGAGCGGCACAGCACGTACCGGATACTACCCGGCGTGCCGGGGCGGGGTTCCCAAGGCGGACCTTGGGAACCAGAGGCGGCGAATTTCCTTAAAGCAACAACATTGCCTCTTGCGTTGCGCGTCGGCTATGATGTGATAATCCAGCAGGACCGGCGATTTGATCAGAAGCGCTCTAAATCGCGGCCTGTACCTTTCGTGGCAAGTTGGATTCACAAATGCCGGCCTGTTCTCGACATCGACGGCAACGCCTCTTGACGGCATGGAAATACGACAAACATGGAAGCAAAAGCTGCAGAGTTGATTCACCGGTGGAACCAGGAACTTGCTCAGCCCGTGTCCCTGTACGTAGTACGAAGCAGTGATGAAAGGGGGGAGGCTTTGGCCGCATTTCTTCGGGACTTCACCGAAATTGCCCGGAATGTCCGTATTTCTCCACGGGACGGGAATGATGATGAGTTGCCTGCAATCCTCCTCGGGAACTCGGTTCATTGGCACGCCATCCCTGAAGGTGGAGAGCTGATGCCTTTCTTGAAGACTGTCGAGATGCAACTTTTTCCTATGCGCGCAAGGGCGTGCCTGCCGGAAGAATTGCGGTCCCAAATCGAAAGCCTGTCGGTTCCGGCCGATCTCAAGATCTATGTCACCCCTGACTGTCCCTTCTGCCCCCGGGTGCTGAGTGAAATCGTCCCCCTTGCGTTCATTAACCCTTTGGTCCGCATTTCAGTCATAGATGGGGTGCTCTTCCCGGATTTAGCCGCCAAAGACGGTATTCGCTCCGTCCCCACGATTATCCTGGATGGGGCGTTCCGCTGGACAGGAGCCGGGCACATCGATGAAATCGTACACTCTCTGCTGAATCGCGATCCGGCGTGCTTAGGCGCAAAAACGCTTATCGATTTTCTAAAGGGAGGAAACGCCGAAGCGCTTGCACAGATGATGATAGACCGCAAACACGTTTTCCCGGCTTTCATCGAACTGCTTGAACATTCAGACTGGTCGGTCCGCCTCGGGGCCATGGTCGTTGTGGAGGAGATAGCGGAAAAGGAACCGGAGTTAACAGAAAGAATGCTGGATTTGCTCTGGGAACGGTTCGACCGCACCAGCGGGCCTGCCCGGGGCGATATCATTTACCTGTTCGGCTTCGCGAACCCGGAATCGAAGCTCTGGATCGAAAGGCTGAAGGGCGTTCTTGCAGATGCAGTCGAAGGAGAGCGTGAAGCTGTGCTGGAAGCCCTCGAGAAGCTCTGCCGGCATCCAGGCTCCTCGTTCTGATTGATACGGAGTTGCGTCAAGAAGGATCCAAATAGCGTGGGGACCAGTGGCCCCAACACCCCCTGCGCCGCTTTGCGGCTTACTTGGCGGTCGGCCCAAAAGGGCCGGAATCTGGTGCAAGTGTTCGGCCGCCGAGATTTTCCCGGTCGGTCTCGAAATTTGAAAGAGGCCCGTTTCAGGAGGGCGCATTGAACATGGACATATCCGACCTGCAGCGTCAGGTCCAGAAAAACTGCGATATATCGGATGCCCGGTACGCCGGGGTGTACTCGCTCTGTGGTCTTCTGCTGAGAATGCGGGACCTTTATAAATGGGAGCACCGGATGGCCCCCTGGCAGGAACCCGAACCGGCCGATCTTCTGGGGTGGGTGGAAGACCGGGAGCAATATTGGGATAAGATTGCGGATGGAGAAAATCTCGCCTGTTGTTCTGGGCGAAGAGCGGTTCGAGCCTTACGACATGGCCGGACTAAACGTCCGCCTGCGTCCGCTGGGCCTGGTCTACGGCGCGGGCTACGGCATCGGAATGAAACCCACCTTCTTCCTGGCTGAATGCGCTGAATCGAGTTCGGTGGGCAGTCTCAGAATTGACGTGGTTGGCCGGGAGCTTGCCCGAGACATCTTCATGACCCCGGCAATGCGGCGGGGAGATCAGATATTTGCCAGGCGGTCGTGCATGTTCTTTTTTCTGTGGGACCAGATTTTCGAGGCACGCCCTTCTGCGCGCGAAGCTGCTGAGTTCGGTTTTGCCAGGTACGGGGCGGACCCCGATGAGATCCGCCGCAATGCGGCCCGCTTTGCGGACCTGCTGGAGCGGATCGCCGAGAGGGAACTCGAAACCTGGGTTTATCACGAAATCGGGGAAGCACTGGAGACCGGCTTCGACGGCAGTCTCTGGCAGGAAATAGTCTCCGCCTACGCGAACACCCCGGTCGAAATCTTTGCCCGGGTGCTCAGAGATGTTCTTGCTGATACCAACCCGGAAGGGCTGCTCGGTCATATCGTGAAAAACCGCATCGAATCCTCTCTCGGGTTCTACGTCGCTTTCCAGCGCGCCATCTCACGGGCGGTTTTCCCGGAAATCCGGGAAGCCTTCTTCCGTTTTCGGCAAACCGGCGACTGGGACCTGATCGAGACAGCCCGGGAATCCGGGCGGCGTAACATGTACCGGCAAGTAGCGTCCCTGGAGCGGCTTCATCGGGAAGCAAAGGACTCCGGGATCGACAGGGCGAGGTGTCGTATTATAACGGAAATCCTCGAACCCCTGGGCATCGTCCGGGGCGGCGGTGCGGAGAACGGCTTGAGTGTTGATGCCTGACCCTGGTGGATCGGCATCTGCTTCAAGTTGAAAGGTCACGCAGCTTCTTTATATTCCTGGGGCAGGACATTAAGCTGCGTCAACAAACCCGCCTGGTCAAATGTAGTCCAGGATTCGACCATCTTGCCGCCAACTATGCGGTCAATGCAAACCCCGCTTATGGAGACCTGCTTGTGAGTCGGTTTAATTCCCATGAACTCACCCGTGTGGGTCCCCTGCGTTGTCCAGCGGGTAACCACCTTGTCTCCTTCGGCGATTATATCGTCAATGGTGGTTTTCTGATCGGGAAATGCTGCTAAATACATCTCGGTGAGTTTCCTGAAACTTTCCGCCCCCCGGACAATCTGTTCGCAACGGGGATCCCAGCTCTCGTGATTTACATAGTTTTCGGCCAGGAAGTCCTCTATTCCCGATAACTCATGTTGGTTAAAGACTTTATCGACGAAAAGCCTGATCAAGTCTTTGTTTTCTTCCATCGCCATTAGAATTTCTCCTTTGGCCAAATTCTATCGTGGTTAGGACCCTGAATTCATCCTACCATTTATTAACGTAACTACCCGAAATTATTAGTCAAATCACATACAAGCAGTTGCAGTTGGATTGGCTGCGGGCCTGAAGGTGAAATGATGAGGATATTGGATACCGTGGAATGCCGGTCCGGCATAACCAGCCTTTATTATTGGAACTTTCTCCCGACTAATAGTTTCCGGAATCGTTGTGGTGATTGAGACCATGCAGGACCATTCCGGCATGAAGTCTCCGGCCTAACCTGCTGAATCCCGGTGCCGGCTTTTCCTGCCGTATGGAATTCCAAGCTTGTCCATTCGCTTGCGGAGGGTATTGGGGTGAATATTCAGGATTTGCGCCGCCCCGCCCGGCCCGTTGATCTTGCCGCCTGCCTCATCCAAAGCCTGCCTGATGTGCCTTGCGTTTATCTGCTCCAATGAGGCCAAGGGCCGGTCTTCGCCCAAATTTCGAATGCTGCCGCCGTTTTCGGCAGACACCGGGGGGAGCAATGTTTCGAAGGACAGGGCACCGTGCCGGTGGTGAATCAAAAAGTGATGATGCGAGTGATGTTCCAAGCAAAGTTTTGAGCGGCAGGACCCGCCAGGGCGGGCGCTCTTGAAAGTTGGCAGCCGGTTGTTTTAGTCTGCCGAAGACCCTGTCGCAGGACCCTCTTACGTTGCGCGCCCGGATTCAAAATCCGGGTTGCCCTACATGTTGTACACCGCTAAGTCGTCATCCCGGCAGTGCTTTTGAGCCGGGAACCAGTGCATTTAAGAAGGGCGACAGTGCCTGATGATGTCCGGTGTAATTCCAGCCGGGTGCACCTGTGTTCAGAAATCAGTTGTTCCCCACATTACGTATTCAGGGTTAGTTGTATTGTCCGACCCGTTGAAGAGAACGTGCAGTTTGGTTTTGCCGAGTGCCGGTCTTGGGTGGGACGGGTAATAATAGCTGTCGAGCAGGAAGTGGTCGTAATCAGGCGCGCTCCCCCAGGTTGTCCCATCGAAGGTCGCCTGAACATCCCTGGGATTACCGTATTGGACCTCCGAAAACGTAAAGAATATCTCCGCTTTCCCTGCGGGAGTCAGTACCAGGCCGGGGCGATCTTCCGCCCAACCCTGGAGCCTGATCTTCGTCAGCACGTTTTCGGTGACCCACCTGGTCCCGCTCCACCTGAAATAGATCGGATTTTTGGAAATGTCATCGCTTTGAAAGAGGATGTGGGGCCGCGAAGAGCTATCAAGTGCCATCGACGGATTTTTGCCGTTGCCGACCTTGACTGTTCTCCACGTGCCCGCCATCTTTCTTGCCCAGTAAAGCGAATGCGTTGTTCCGTCCGGAGTTGCGCAATAAACCACGTTGGGAGCACCGTTGCTGCAAACGGATATTGCGGTAGTTGAATCTCGGTAGGGCGTACCGGAAAAGGGTATGTCCTCGCTCATCCAGGTTTTGCCGTTGAATCGGAGATACTTGACCCCGGAATTGCCGTCCACGTAAGAAATATGAGGCCTTTGGTATTTGTCGAGGGCAATGGAAATGGGATTGTTGGGAAAAGTCGCCAACGTCTGAAGTTGAGCGATTTCGCTCATCTTCCAATTCGTGCCGTCAAAAAGAGCGTATTTCAGGGTATTGGGGCTTCCCGCAGCGCTGTAGACTGCATGAATTCTTCCGGTTGAATCGACGGCAATATCTCCTGTCCCTGCCCCGTGACCTGGTTTCTCGATCAATTCGTCTTTCCAGGTGCTTCCGTTAAAGTACAAATGTCTGGCTTCTCCGTTTTCCGAGATCCAGACAAGGTGCGGCCTGTCCTGGGCGTCTATTGCCGGTTTCGAAAGTTGACCAAGGCAGCCCCAACTGCCCAGATTACAAAGTTCATGTGTGCTGAACTGCCAGTCGGCGTGACATAATGCGGGAAACAGAGCGGCAAGAAAGCAGGCGAGAAGAATGGAATTGCGGAGTTTCATACGGCTTCTCCTTTCCTCGCTGACGGTTTTTCCCGGGTCAAAAGGGGTTCATGTCTTCGCGGTAGTCAGCCGGCCGCGTCTAGTGTTTGACCGATGGTCGGTAAATCCCTGCCCTGGTGATGAGGACCACCGCGAAAATGCCGAGTTGCTTGTGAATTGGATTGTGAATTTTTATATGGGTGAAAGTCCTGGAGCTTCCGTAACCATCGACTTTGAATTTGTCAACTTGCTGAAGGCGCTGCCGTCCTCCCCCGACTCTGTATGCTGATCCGATGCCGGTTTTGCCGGCCTTCCGGGCTCGACCTGTTACTCACCGTAATCGTCATCCCGGCAGTTGCTTTTGAGTCGGGATCCAGCGGGGCCGCCGAGTACCAAACCCGGTTTGGACGAGGATGAAACTCCAAGAAGTTGAGGCACGGTTTCCTGACCGTGCCGGCTGGGCGCCCGGGCAGTGTTTTTTGCTGCCCAAGTCCGACAGACAGGAGGGCGTGGTTGAGTTCTTTATGAAGACCTGCAGTGTGAGACGACCCTGTCGAACCCCTCTTGCCTCCGGCACGGGCAACAAAAAGACCGTTGGCCGTGTCACCTGCGGCTCACCGTATACCTTTTCGTTCAGTTTTTAGGGCTCATAAGAGTGTATTTGGCAAGGGCGGCCGTGCCTGAACGATTACTCTAATCCTGGCCGCCGTAAAACATGAGAGGCAGGCCGTCCGCCACGAGAAAACCTTTGCGGGTGGGTTGAATTCTTCCGTCCTTCAACTTGGCCAGCCCCATCTTCTGCAATTTCCCCAAAGCCTCTTCCACCTTTAATCCGCTCCCGAGCGCATGCATATCCACACCGTCGCTCGTCCTCAGGCCCAGGTCGAGGGTTTCGAGTTCGAGCTGTTCCGGCGTGAGGACCTCCGATCCCTCCACCGGCGGCTTGCCTTCCTCAAGAAGTTTGCAGTACTTCCCGATCGACCTGACATTCCACCATCTGCTCCCTGAGTGGAACGAATGGGCCGAGGGGCCCAGTCCCAGATAGGGGACATGGCTCCAATACTTACGGTTATGCCTGCACATGAACTTCCGGCCGCGCGCGAAATTGGATACTTCGTAATGGATGTAGCCGTTTCTTTCGAGGTAGCGGGAGGTCCAGATGAAGAAGGCACTCTGAAGTTTTTCTCCAATCGGTCGAATCCTGCCGGCTTCCTTCATCTTCCAAAGCGGTGTGCCCTTCTCCAGGGTCAACTGGTAGCACGACAGATGTTCCGGCTTGAACTCCAGGATTCGATCGACCTTTCTTTTCCATCCTCCGAGGGTCTGGGTCTCCAGGCCGTAGATGAGATCGGCGCTGATGTTTTCAAAGCCGCAGGAGCGGATCGTATCGAGTGCCTCGAGCGCCTGCCCGGAGTTGTGGCTCCTACCCAGGAACTTCAGGTCCGTGTCGTCTAGCGACTGTACGCCCAGGCTGATGCGGTTGATGCCAAGGTCCCACACAGCCTTCAGCTTCTCCCTGGAGAGGCCGTCGGGGTTGGCCTCCATCGTCATTTCAGATTCGGGGGCAAACGTGAAGTGCTTATGGAGGCATTCGAAGAGTTCGCCGAGCTGCTTTTCTTCGAGTATTGCCGGCGTGCCGCCCCCGAGGAAGAGCGAATCGAAGCGGCTGAACCTGTCCTTATAGTGGAGTATCTCACTTTGCACCGCGTGCAGCCATTCGGGGACGGCTGCACGGGAAGCGACCGAGTAGAAGTCGCAATAGAGGCATTTTGAGCGGCAGAACGGAACGTGGATGTAAAGTCCGGGAAGTTCCTCGCTATTCATCTTTGGTCTTGAGGACGGAAACGAAGGCGCTCTGCGGTATCGAGACGGAGCCCACCATTTTCATCCTTTTCTTTCCTTCCTTCTGCTTTTCGAGGAGCTTGCGCTTACGCGTTATATCACCGCCGTAGCACTTTGCCGTGACGTCTTTTCTGAAGGGCGTAATAGTGGAGCGCGAGATGATCTTCCCTCCGATTGCGCCCTGGATGGCGATCTTGAAGTTGTGCCTGGGAATTTCTTCTTTGAGGCGGTCGCAGACTCGTACTCCCCACTCACGCGCCCGGTCGCGGTGCACGATCAGGGAAAGGGCGTCTACCCTGTCTCCGTTTACCAGGATGTCCAGCTTCACCAGGTCGCTTTCCCGGTATTCGACCACTTCGTAGTCGAAGGAGCCATACCCCTGCGTGACCGTTTTCAGCCGGTCGTAGAAGTCGAAGACGACTTCGGCAAGAGGCATGTCGAAGGTCATTTCAACCCGGGCCGGGGTGGGAAAGGATGTCCTGGGATTCGATCCCCTTCGATCGAGGCACAGTTTCATCACAGCGCCCATGTAGCGCTCGGGAATGATGATCGTCGCCCTTATGTAAGGCTCGGCCGAACTCTTGATGCTCGTGGGATCCGGGTAATACTGAGGATTTTCGACCGTGAGGGGGGTGCCGTCGTTCAATGTGAACTTGTACTGAACGCTCGGCACGGTCATGATTATGGACTGGTCGAACTCACGCTCCAGTCTCTCCTGCACGATCTCGAGATGAAGGAGCCCGAGGAAGCCGCAGCGGAAGCCCTGGCCGAGTGCCGCGGATGAGTCTTTCTGGTATTCCAGCGCGGCATCGTTCAGCTTGTATTTATCGAGCGCATCCAGAAGCGAGGGGTAGTCGTCGGATGAAATCGGGTAGAGCGACGAAAAGACGACCGGTTTAATATTCTTGAATCCGGGCAGCGGCGATGATGCCGGTTTGGCGTCCAGGGTTATCGTATCACCGATCCTGACGTCGGAAACGGTTTTGATACCTGCAATGATATATCCCACCGAACCCGCGGAAAGACTTTTCTGTGCCTCCCTGGTCAGCCGGAAGAATCCGACTTCTTCCACCTTGTGGGTCGCATCGCTGGACATGAGCCGGATGGCGTCCCCGGGCTTGATCGATCCGTCGAAGACGCGGCAGCTTACGATCGTGCCCCGAAATGGGTCGTACTGGGCGTCGAATATCAGCGCGGTTAGAGGATTATCCGGGCTTCCCTTCGGGGGCGGAATCCTGTTCACGATCGCTTCGAGTACGTCCTCGATGCCGATTCCTTCTTTTGCAGAACACAGGATGGCATCGTCCGAATCGAGCGCCAGGTCGTGTTCTATCTCCTCTTTGACTTTTTCGATGTCAGCCGACGCCAGATCGATCTTATTGATCACCGGGATGATGGTGAGGTCGTGTTCCATTGCCGCGTACAGGTTGGCTATGGTCTGCGCCTGAACGCCCTGGGAGGCATCCACCAGGAGCAGAACGCCCTCGCACGAAGCCAATGCGCGGGAGACCTCATAGGAGAAATCCGCATGGCCCGGAGTATCGATGAGGTTGAGGGTGAATTCCTCGCCGGATTTGCTCTTGTAGGGAAGCACCACGGTCTGGCTCTTGATGGTGATGCCCCTCTCCCGCTCGATATCCATATTGTCCAGAATCTGGTCGCGAAACTGTCGGTCGCTTACCAGTCCGGCGTGCTGAATCAATCGATCGGCCAGAGTGGACTTGCCGTGATCGATATGGGCGATAATGCTGAAGTTTCTGATCTGCTGCATAGTCGATTAAGTTTCCCTGGCGGAGGTCCTCTGTAGTAACCGGATCACAAATCACGACCCGGAAAAGAATCCCGCCGAAAATATAATGTTTCGCGTCTGTCTTTTGCGCAAAAATCCCGCCTCTTCCAGAAAATCCGGACAGGCCTGAACGGCCCCGGCGTGCATGGAATGACTCTTCATGGAAGAAATGTGATCGGTGATTCTAATTGCTTTTGGAAGGCATTTCAATAGCAGTGAACTGAGAACTGTGAGCTGAAAAGAAATCATCCGATCGGCCGATACGTCACCATGAAGCGTGTGGGCACGATATTCGGGGCATCTTCTTGCATTTGAGCAGCTTTTGCTTCATTGCTCAATCCCGACGAATATACTCATTCATTGTGACGGAAAAGGCATGACGACAGCCGTGTAGGGTGGGCACGGTATTATCGTGCCCACCAACCGTACTTCCCGACAAACCATAGCCAATAAAGGCTTCCGACACACCGCTCTCTTATTCTCCAAAATCCCGTCCAATCGTCTCAGTGACTATACCACCCCAATTTTCAGGGTAAGTACCCAATTTGACATATCGGTAAAAAGTGGAATGGGGCCAATCCAAAACCTTATTGACATATCCATGTTTGACAGGATTATAATGAATGTAATCCATATATGCCTGATATTCCTCTTCATTGCGTATCTGGTGTTCCCAGAACCGTCTCTGCCAAATAGTGGACTCTCTGTGCTTGAGCTTTGAATCATTCTTCCAGTCTTTAATCTGAAACAAGGCTCTTGCGCGTTTAGAAAAACCGGATTTAATCAGCGCCCAGCGGAGAGAAAAATCAGAGCTTTCCTCAGGCAAAGTCCATATACAATGAAGGTGTTCAGGTAATGTCACCCATGCATCAATGGAAAAAGGGTACCGTTCTCGAACGTCGATTATTGCATCTCGCAGGGCTTGCCTGCTCGCGGGCAGATCCAATATGGGCCGACGCCGGAAGGTCACAACTGTGAAAAAGAATGTTCCACCGGATATTCTGGAGCGGCGGTAATTTGGCATGTTGTATTTTTCAGGTTTGAAGTTCCAAATCAGCTCCTGCGGCGGGGTCGGTGGGCACGATAATGCCGTGCCCACCCTACGCGCCCTGGCCGTTCACTGCGCTTTGAGGGATCAATCGTTCATAATACATGAATTCTGGATTTTTCCAATGATACCGTCTTATTCAGTCGGAAACTGGGCGCGGAAAGTCTCAAAGCGGAGCACTGATAGTCTTCCCGGAAGGCAGAAACTACAGGACCATTCTAAGCGCTGGGCGGTGGACACGACAAGAGTAAGCCGGACAGCATTGGTGCCTGCCGGACCGTAACGAGGTAGATCATGAATGCCATGAAATTCGACAAGTACATCGCCTCTATTGAATTCGACCAGGACGCCGGTATTTTCCACGGTGAGGTGATCAACCTGAATGATGTTGTAACTTTTCAGGGGCGGTCTGTATGCGAACTTGAGCAAGCCTTCAAAGATTCCATCGAGGATTACCTGGAAGCTTGCCGGGAATTCGGCAGGGAACCGGAAAAACCTTTCACGGGAAACTTTCTGGTGAGGTTGCGGCCGGAAGTGCACAGGGCCGCGGCGCTGGCTGCAAAGATCGAAGGCAAGAGCCTGAACAAGTGGGTTTCTGAAAAGCTGGAGGAAGCCGCATGCGGAGGGGAGTGCTCCGCTCGATAACCTGATGAATGTTCCGGCACTATCTCCCGCAGCAGGAGGGACGGTTCATCCCGGCGGGGGACCTCATTTCGAGGTCGTCGATCATATTCCTGATTTTCATCCGGTTTCGAATTACCTTCGAATCCGTGTACATATCTTGATAAGCCGCTTCGAGCGCCTGCTCGAAAACGACATGTTCCCCTCCGTTCTGCCGGATGAATTCGTCAGCCTCTTTTTTGGATTTGAACGCCCACTTTGCCCTCTCGGTCATTACGCCTTTCTTTATTCCGCCAAGGACCCATGAAGCGGTTTCCGCGTCAATGAGGGCCCCGGTATTATAGTCTGCGACCCTGACCGAGTTGGGGTTCTTATCCGTGTGGATTACCAGTTCCAGTGCAAGACAATGTAGACTGCAGAATGCGCACTCGGTCCCATCGGTGTGGGTCAGCAGCATGCGGCTTGGAGCGTACTGCTTTCTTTCCATCCGGCAGTGAGTGCAGGTCGGGAATTTTTGCAGGTCGTCTTCCTGTTGCGCAAACCCGCCCAGGGCCGCCGCAAGCGTCCAGACAAGCACGGCACACGAAATAGCGATCAGTCTTTTTCGAAATAGCATGCTGTTAAGATGCCTCGATATCTTTAAGGGGAACTTTCAGGATGACCTTTGTTCCCGCCTCGGGGCTCGAAAGGATTTCGAGTTCTCCGTTAATATGTTTCAGACGCTCTCTTATGCTGAACAGGCCGAATCCCGTTGAGGCATGCCGTTTCATGGAGGTGCTTTCGGGATCGAACCCGCTTCCGTTATCTTCGACTTCGATTCGGATGTTTCCGCCGTCTCTTTTGCATCGGATCGCGACCCTGGATGCGTCGGCATGTTTCACCACATTTACCAGCAATTCGCCGACGGCCTGGAAGAGAAGGACCCTTCCGTCTTCGTCGAGCGGCTTTTCGATTCCGTCCGTCAGGAAGGCGGACCGGATCCCGTGTTCCTTTTGAAATTGTTCGGCAAGCCATTCCAGCGCGGCTTCCAGTCCGAGTTCATATAAGATCGGTGAACTGATTTTGTAAATGATGGAGCGCGTGTCAAGAATTGCCTGGTCGATGTATTTCTTTACTCCCGCGAGTTCGGCTGTGGTCGGCCCGCTTTTGTCGGATTTGATGAGGGCGCCCAGCCTTATTTTCGAGATTGCAAGCGCCTGGCCGATTCGATCGTGCATTTCGGTCGCTATGCGGTGCCTTTCCCGTTCTTCAACGAGTAGAAGTTCCGAGGCCATCGATCTTAGTTGTTCCTGGTAGGAATAAAGCTGGCCCGTTCTGTTCTCGAGGATGTCGGCCATTTGATCCAGGGCCTTCGCTATGCGTCCCATCTCTCCGGACGTCCCGTAATCGATGCCCGTGCGCGCCTGCATCTCGCCTCCGGAGAGCCTCCGGGCCGTGGCAACCAGTGAATCCACGTTGCGGATCACGGTCCTGTCCGCCAGACCCCAGATGATGATTCCCGACAACAGCGACAAAGCGAGGATGAAAAGGTCGAAAGCGAGAATCTTGTCGACTTCCGAATAAACAGAGGTAGGGAATCCAATGGCTACGTAGATGCCGGTATCCGCCGCCCCGGACAATGGCCTGAATGCATACAGGCGGGTCCTGCCGTCCAGTCCCTTCATTTCGCACGTTCCTTCGCGGCGGGCGAGCATCGTCTGGACAAGGGGGGCATCCCCGGCGTCTTCTCCAACATCCGGGTCAGCCGCCAGGATTGTCCCGCTTCCCGTGATCAGGACGTACTCGGCCCCGTAAGGAAGCTGCAGATCGGCATAACCGGAGAGCATCTTCATATCCAGGACGGCGAACAGGGCCGCTTTGGAACCCGAAGAGCGAAAATGGAAATAACGGCTCAGGATCAGGCCGGTTTTGCGACCGGACTCCCCCAGCCGGATATCGAGCGCGAATTCCTTTCCTTCGTTTATTCGACCGGCAATTCCCGCAGTGGAAATTTCGCTGCCGACCGTGATAGCGGAGCCGTCGGCCCGGACGAGACCGATCGCGGTATAGACGGGATTCCTGTTCCGTACGTTCGAAAGGAGTCCCGCCCAAGACCGATAATCCATCTCCGGGTTTTCAGCCAGGGCGGTCAGGAGTTGAAGAGCATTGTTGATTGCCATCTCCTGAATGCCTGCTGCCGTTCGCGTAACGCCCATCACGTCTTCATTTATATGCTCCAGCAAAACGCGCCTTTCCCTGAGATTGGAAAACACGGTTGCTCCTATGACGGGGATGAGGGTCACGCAAATTATCAGCGCGAAGCGCGTTCGCGTGGTCACAGGTAATATGTCCTTATTTCAGAGAGTTATGCAGCGGATACGGAAGGAGCCGGGGCCGCCTTATTCAACGGAGGTTATGCCCTCGCGGATGGCATACTTAACCAGTTCGGCAATGCTTTTGACTTGCAGCTTATTCATAATCTGATAACGGTGAGTATCCACTGTCTTTACGCTCAGGTTCAGGAGTGAAGCTATCGCCCTGGCACTTTTGCCCTCGGTAAGCAGCTGTACGATCTCACGCTCCCTTGGAGTGAGCACGTTCGTTTCGGACAGGTCGTTTCGGGACAGATGCTGCAGATAATCTTCCAATACGGGACGCGCTATTTCAGGGCTGAGGTAAATCTTCCCCTCCACGGCGCTTCTTATTGCAGTAGCCAGTTCATCAAAAGCACAGTCCTTGAGCAAATACGCCGAAGCCCCTGCTTTCAGCATTTGAACGACAAATCTCTTATCGGAGTGCATCGAAAGCGCAATGACTTTTGTCCCGGGATTTTGAGAAAGTATCAGGCGTGTTGCTTCGATGCCGTTCAGGTCCGGCATTCCCACGTCCATTATCACAACGTCCGGATCGAACTTCCGGGCCAAGGCTACGGTTATGCGGCCGTTTTCCGCTTCCGCGACTACAGTCATGTCTTCATCCTGGATGATCAGACTCCTGAGACCATCACGCACTATTCTGTGGTCGTCGGCCAATAAGACTCGGATACTCATGCACTCTCCTTCCTGCAGCACTTTATAGCAGCTTGTAACGATGTCAATAATTCCGGTATTCATACTTCAGGAATTCCAGGGTGCGCAGCTTAAGTCTGACCGGAAACTCATGCAGACTCAGAAGTTTTTTCGATGAAAATAGGAAAATTCCGCCTTCAGAATCAGAATCCGACTGATATCCCCAAACGCGCATGATTGCTATTGTCGGAGTAAATAGAGAAAGGGTGGAGCGGGAGACTTGCGATCTAATCTCACCCGGCTTCGCCATTACACCTGAAGCGTTACACAGATGGCGCCGCAGGGTGCCGAGTGAAAAGCCTGCCGGGAATAACCCTCCTTAAACAGTATTCGGGATCCGGCTATTCAGCCGCATTCAAGGGGAGATTCTATGAATTTCGCACGTGTGATCGTCGCAGTATTTCTGGTTATCGGAGCTGTTACGGGTACTGCCTTTTCCGCCGAGCATGTCCCGGTTGCCCCGCAGACCGATTTCGATCGTCCGAATTCTTCGGATCCGACCGAAATGCCCACCTCCAGGGGGCTCCTTGCTCATCCTTTCGCTCCCCTGGGCGTACCCGGCGCCCATGTATTGAAGCCCGGCAAGTGGATGGTCTCCTACACCTACGGGCACATGGCAATGGAAGGGAACCTGAGCGGCACCAACGATGTGAGCATTGCCGATGTTTTGAAAAAATATCCGGTTGCCCCGGAGAGTATGGATGTCGACATGCACATGCTCTGCGGAATGCGCGGAATTACGGACGATTTCTCCCTTATGGTGATGGTGCCCTACGCTTTCAAATCCATGACGATGGTCATGCGAAACGGGACCCGTTTTACAACGTACTCCGACGGGATCGGTGACGTCCAGGTGGCGGGACTTTACTCTCTCTACCGCTCAAAGATGCACCAGATCGTGTTCTACGGCGGACTCAGCGCACCGACGGGATCGACCAATGCCAGGGACGACACGCCGACGGCCCTCAATTCCAAACTCGGGTATACGATGCAACTCGGTTCCGGCACACTCGACTTCGTTCCGGCTCTGACCTACATGGGGAAATTCGAAAGGTTCCACTGGGGATCGCAGGTCTCGGGGGTTATCCACACCGGGGAGAACAGTAACGAGTACCGCTGGGGCGATCGATATCGCCTGACGGGTTGGGCCGGATACCAGGTCTACGACGGGATCATCGGGTCCCTGCGCCTGGACTGGCAATCCTGGGACCATATCCATGGTGCGGATCCCGAACTCGATGCGACGAAAACACCCGGCAAGGACCCCAACCTCAGAGGCGGAGATCGCCTGGATATCCTCCCCGGGCTGGCCTGGTATATCGATGAGGGAATGTTCAAGGGCAACAGGCTCTTTATCGAGGGAGGCGTCCCCCTCTATCAGTCTCTTGACGGTCCCCAGTGCAAGACGACCTGGATGCTGCTGGCGGGGTGGAAACTTGTATTTTAAGAAATGGAGATTTCGATGAAAAAATCGGCTGTAGTTTTGGTGTCGTTTTTTCTCATAATAACAGGCGCATATGCATTCGCACAGCATCATGCCGCCGGGGATCACAAGGCTTGCGGCTATTGCGGAATGGACAGGGAGAAATTCGCCCATTCCGCGATGATGATCGAATTCGAAGACGGTACCATGGCCGGGTCATGCAGCCTTCATTGCGCGGCTATCGACCTGGCGCTCAATATCGATAAGGCGCCCAAAAAGATCCTTGTCGGCGATTATCTTACGAAAAAGCCGATCGATGCCTCGACGGCCTGCTGGACCATTGGGGGCGACCTGCCGGGAGTGATGACCAAAAGAGCCAAGTGGGCTTTTGAAAACAAAACGGAATGCGAAAAATACGCAACCGAGCACGGGGCGAAAGTGGCGGACTTCGATGAATCGGTGAAAGCCGCCTATGAGGATATGTATACCGATACCAAAATGATCCGCGACAAGAGAAAGGCCAGGAAGGTTCAGCAGGAGCAGGGGCAGCCGAAGTAGGAGACTCCTTTCAACCTTCTTTCGCCGGTTTCAACTGTCCGTCTCGCCCACCGGCTTTGGCCATTTCCCCCGCTGGTTCCCAAGGTCCGCCTTGGGAACCCCATCCCGGCAGGCCGACGGGAAGGGGCGCATACGTGGTTGCTCTTCCGGCAATCAAGCCGCAGCCCTCTTGTGCTTCGAACCCGGAAGTGATTCCGCGCTTCCCATTAGTGAATGGCGGATTAGAGCGGGCGCGGAGAAGGGCTGGCTGCTTCTATCGGCTTAAACACGATCTAAACTCGATGAACCATTTTTCCCCGCTGTAAAGAAGTTCCGTTGCAGGGCACCCACAAGCGCACTCAAGCTGCAGAAGCTGGCTCCACCAAGGGTCTGCATCCTTCCTCGCTGTCTTCCGGGCAAAGAGTCAGGCATTCGAACCGCCCACAGCCCAATGATCTAAGATGTCGATCATCACCGGCGAGTTCATACCCTTCTGCGGGGCCGCTTTATTGCCCCCGTTTGGAGTTCTAAAACCTGTACACCAGACCCGCATTGACGAAGTGAGCGGTATAATTATCTTTCCCAACCTCGGCGCTATAGTCAATCTGTACGATCAGATTCTTTGCCAGCCCTGATGCCGCCAGTGTGCCGCCAACAAGCGCAAAGTCCCGGTTGAGTTCGTCGGTCCTGAAAGTGAAAGTGTTGCCTGCCTGTGTCAGGCGGGCATCGAGGCCCCGGCTGTCGTTTGAGAATTCGTGCTGGTAGGACGCGAAGACCTGGGGAAAGATCTTCAGTTCGCAGGCTTCGAAGGGGAGGGTGATTCTTCCGCCCAAGCCGGTTTGGAGCGATTCGGCACTCTGGTCTGCAAAGGTCAGGTTGAGGGAATCCGCCCCGTTTTCTGAAAAGCCGTCCACCCAAAGACGTGAGTAAGCAAGAGTTGCGTTGGGGGTCAGAACGAGACTGCCCATTTTGAAGTCGTATCCCGCTTCACCGTAGGCATTGAATTGATGGCCCGTGGTGGAACTTGCGGCCGTTCGGGCAATGCCTCCGAAGTTGAGGTCCCGTTCGAGATCGAACAGGCTGAGGGTGTATCCCGCTGAACCGAAAGCATAAAAAGGCTTTGGGATATAGGCTGCGTAGAGGTTAAGCGGAATTGAATTCGCATCGATGCTTCCGCCGGAGTTTGAAAAATCTGATGCCGTACGGGTATAGCCCGACGCAATCCCTGTAAGGAGATCCTCCATCACATGAAAATCGGCCCCTGCCGTAAACCCGCCCATCGTGAAATCGAAGCCCGTTTGATTTGCCGTTGTATTTTGCCAACACCGGGCAAGGCCTGGTTCGATGTATATGCCCGAATGGCCCGAGTTCGATCCCGGGAAATCGAAAGAGGGCTTCCCGTCCAAGTCGCGTGCGGAATTCGAAGATGGGGCACTCGTCAGCATCAGGCTCCCGCCGCCTGAATAATCCAGGGCAAAACCTTTGCCCGTACCGGGAATGCCGAAGTCGGCAAAGCGGATGCTGTTCAGGCGATTGGAAAGAGCATGGAATTGTAAAGCCGAATTGGTAAACGCAAGTGTCGAGAACGCAGCCGCCTTATCCGGGGAAATCTGCTGGAAGGCGTCCCGGACAGCAGACGAGGTACCCAGGTGATCTATAGAGTTGAGGGCATCGTTCATGTCGCCCGAAGTCACTCCGGTAATTCCTTGCAGCATGTTTCCGACAGCCTGCTGGTTATAGGTGAGATCGAGTCCCGAACTTACATAGTCCCGCTGTACGAACAGATCGACGCTGTTCGAATTGTAGAGCGCCTTAAGGGAGAGCGTTGGGGTAAGATAGTCGATATTGGAAAAAACGCCGGTTATGCCGCCTGTGGCCGTGAGGACGCCGGAGAAGAACTGGTTGCCTTCCGGGACGTAGCCGCCCGTAAATACCGCCTTGAGTGAGCCGTTAAGGACGGCGGTTCCGGTCACGTTCAGCTTGTCATAATTCACGGCGGAGCCGATCTCCACGCCCAAAGTGCCGGTTGCGGTTTGGGTGAAGCTGCCGGTTATATTGATAGTTCCCACTCCGTCGCCCGCGCTCGCCAAGCCGCTGTTTATGAAATTGCCCGATACCGTTCCGCTCCCGCCAAGAAAGCCGGAGGTATTGTTCAGTAAAGTGCCGTTTCCGGTAAGGGTGCCATTAACGAAGATTATTCCCAGATTGTCGAGTCCCTGCCCGTTGAGGGTGACCGTACGCCCGGCATCGATCGTAAAGGGAGTGGAAGAGTAATTTGCAAGCCCGTTTGCTGCAGTGAAATCGGCGTCCAACTTGACTGCACCATAATTCAGGAGCCGTCCGCTGAAAGTGCCGCTTTCATAATTGAATGTTCCCCTATTCTCCAGGCTGCCCTGAACTTCGCCTCCCTGCTGGTAGAAATTGACGGCATTCAGTGTGCCGCCGGTTTGGTTGAAGATCCCGTTCCTCTTGAGATAGATCGAGTCAGCAGAGAGAGTTCCCCCGCTTAGGGCATAAATTCCAATCCCCTCGGCGCTGGTCCCCACCACGAGTTTGGAAACTGAATTTGCGCCGCCGCTCTGCAGGAATGTGCCGTACCCATATATATTTTCAGTTTGTGCAGATAAACTACCGTTATGTAATTCATATGCGCCAGCATATGAGAGGTAAGGGGATTCAAAACCTAATATCAGTATTTCCGTGACATTTGTACCACCATTCTGGACAAAGAGAGACAGTGAGCCACTAGGCAGGATGGTTCCGATTTTTTCCATGCCAAAATGAATGTTGCCATTGTTAAGTATATATGTAATCTGTCCAGATCCATATAAAAACAGATTTCGACCTTCAACATCTCCGCCGTTCTGTATCATAGAGTTGGATGATCCACCCAAAAATATATCGCCACAAAGCTTTCCTCCATTTAAAGTGTAGAGTCCAACTTCATTACCATAATAGCCAAAGCCAAACCTGATGGAACTGGCCTTAACTGAACCGCCGTTCTGGGTAAGGTTG
>JAEZHY010000181.1 GCA_023416335.1 Pseudomonadota bacterium
AAAGATCATGAATTCGGTAAACCGGGCGGTTTCCGCACTCCGCTTGAATCAGGAAAAACCTCCGCTGCCTGCGGAACTCTATTCGAAACTCACCGAGATATACAAGCCTCACATCGCGAACACTCAAAGAATAATCGACGCAGTTCCTTCTGCGCAGAGACCTTTTTCAGAAAATCTGATGCAGAGATGGTCAGGGAGAAAGAAAAGATGAAAGCGGCAGCTTTGAAAATCCTCAGGTACGGCCAGGGGGTTCTGGGCTTGAAGCGCAACGATATCATTCTGGCCTCATTTCCGAAATCGGGGAATACCTGGATTCGATTTTTTTTCTGCAATCTCATCAGCCTGCTGGAGTGGGACGGTAAGGAGGTGGACTTCAAGGCTGTTGATGCGACTATGCCGGAACTCGGGGCGGACAATTTGCTCAGGCCCTGGCCTTACCGGAATGTGCCGAGGATAGTAAAAACACATCAAAGATACTGGCGAGTGTTCGGGGGCAACGAGAAAAAGATTTACGTGATACGCGACCCGCGGGATGTAATGGTCTCTTACTATCACATGACAACCGCTATGAAGGAGTCCGGATTCGCCGCTCCGTTCGGTGATTTCATCAGGCACGAAAAATTCGGTCTTGCTGCCTGGATGGAGCATTACCAGTCCTGGATCCCACATGCCTCGATCGTCCTCAGGTACGAAGATCTCAGAAAAGGGGATATGCGGGAATTCGAAAATCTATCGGAGATCCTTGGGATCGGTGCGGCCAAGGACCTTATCGCAGAAGCGGTCCGGAGGTCTTCATTTGAAAACGTACGCCGCGTCGAAAGCAAGTTTGGCTCGCCGAAGGCCGAAAAATACAAGGAGGGCTTTCGCTTTGCAAGAAGCGGCAAAACCGGCGGCTGGCGGGGGTACTTTGGATTGGAGGATCTGCAGTATTACGAGGATCTGAAAGCTGCTTACCGGATTTCACTTTACTGAGGTTTTCCATGAATATTCTCTCGGTTATTCATTATCCGGGATTCGGCGGGCCCTATAACAGCAATATCAGAATTGCGCCGTGGTTGGCTGAAAAAGGCATTCACATCACGATGCTAATCCCGGATGAGCCGGGAGACGGTAAATCACGGCTGGAAAAAGCCGGCATGGACATCGTATCCATCCCGCTCCACAGGATTCGTGCGACCCTGGACCCTTCCGTACACGCTTTATTCTGCCTGGATTTTTTCCGCGAGGTGTCCTGTATCCGTAAAATCATACGAGATCGCAGAATCGACATCGTAATGATCAACGGGCTGGTCAATCCGCACAGCGCAATCGCGGCACGCCTGGAATCCGCCGCGGTTGTATGGCACCTGCTCGATACGAGGGCGGGGATGCTCGTGCGTCGAGCGATAATGCCTCTAGTGCTCAAAATGTCGGATGCGATCATGAGCACCGGTCGAAAAGTTGCGGCTGAGCATCCGGGAGCGGAATCTTTCGGGAACAGGCTCATAAGTTTTTTCCCGCCCGTTGATACGTCGGGCTTTATCGGAGATCCCGTTCGTCGGGCAAAAGCAAGAGAGGAACTGCAGGTCCCTCAGGATGCATTCCTCGTGGGTACCGTTGGGAATGTGAATCCGCAGAAAGGCTACGAATACCTGATCCGTGCCGGAGCACTCCTGAAAGAAAGAATTCCTGAATTAAGAATTCGTGTAATCGGTCCCTTTGTTCCGACTCACCTGGAATATCAGAAAAATTTGATGAGCGAAGTGCGGGAAAGGGGATTGTCGGAATGCATCGGCTTTTGCGGTTCGCATCCCCGCGTGGAGAGAATTCTTCCGGCATTCGACGTTTTTGTGATGACGGGTGTACCGTTTTCTGAAGGAATAACCACCGCTGTACTCGAGGCCATGTCCTGCGGACTGCCGGTCGTCACAACGGATGCAGGCGCGATCTGTGAGGCGGTGGATGACGGTGTGAGCGGATTGATCGTACCATGTTTGGATTCTGCAGGCATCGCCGGTGCCGTTAACGGGCTCTACGCGAATCATGAGCGGCGTGTATCCATGGGAAGAGCGGCGCGAGAGCGTGCATTGAAGTATTTCGATTCAAAAAGTTGTGCGGAAACACATGCGCTGGCATTTGAAAGGGCATTATCCCACCACGGGCGGCGCAAGCAGAGAGCCGCAATAGCCGGACGGCATTTCCCTACCTTGACTTGATCACCTGACTGGTTCCGATTCCACCAGCCAAAATCATTCTTTCGAAACAGTTCAAAAACACTTTCCGCATCTCCGCACCCCCAGCGGAGAAAGGCCCGGAGATTTCAGAGGAGGTAATTCGATGTCCAGGCTCTCGAGATTTCTGACTGCTGCGAAAGCGGCAGCCGTGTTTCCGCTCCATCTGAGAAAAGCATGCGACATAGAGGTTGAGCGTTATATCCTCGATATTATGCAAGCAGAAAGAAGATTGGATGAAAAACGTTTGATTCCGCATGGATATCAGGTTTTTTCCGAAAACGACGAAGATGGAATCATCAATGAAATCTTCAAGAGAATAGGGGAAACGAACAGGTTTTTTGTGGAGTTCGGTGCGGGAAACGGCAGGTTCAGCAATTCGCTCTATCTTCTTTACAAAGGCTGGTCCGGGCTTTGGATGGAATGCGGAGTGCAGAACTGCGAAATATTGAGACAAAATAATAGAAGATTCATCGACTCCGGGTCGCTCACGCTTTTGAGGGATTTCGTCGGTGTGGAGAATATCGAGAGGCTGCTGGCAACCGGGCGTGTACCGAGAAGCTTCGATCTGCTTTCGGTAGATATAGACGGGAACGACTACCATATTTGGAAAACCATTGAGAAGTATCGGCCGCGGGTTGTCGTCATCGAGTACAACTCGAAACTGAGGGACAGCATCGAGTGGGTTCAGGCTTACGATCCGGAAAGCAGATGGCAGGGTGTGAACGGCTTCGGCGCAAGCCTGAAATCGCTGGAACTATTGGCGGACACGAAGGGATATGCCCTTGTCGGCTGCAACATAACAGGGTTAAACGCTTTCTTTGTGAGCAAAGAACTGGTTGGACAGAAGTTCTCCGCTCCTTTCACTTCAGAAAACCAATTCCAGCCTCCAAGAATTTTCCTGCGACGTACAGTCGGGCTTCCCATGGGGTTCGTGCCGAGCTGATGTGAATTCTGCTCCGCTTTAACAGCGGCTTCCCGACAATCTGCAACTTATCAGGAAACCGCCGGACCCTGGATCGGAAATTCCAGCAACGAGGTATAAGCACAGTACATGGAAAGCAGAAAAGGAAAACTTCTTCTCCTGTGCCAGCATTTCTACCCGGAGATGATCTCCAGCGGGATACTGATGACGGAACTGTGTGAGGAACTGGCCGGGCGCGGCTGGGATATTACGGTCTGTTGCGCCCAGCCCAGCCTGAGCCTGGAACAGAAAAACGAGACGGTTCCACGCCTTATGGAATATAGAGGAATTCTCATTCGAAGGTGCCGCTCCTGGGGATCTCACGGCAAAGGCATCTTTCATCGACTCGTTTTCGCTTTGAGTTATCTCCTTTTTGCGGCCTGGACGTCTCTGCGCAACATATCGGATTACGATGCGCTTCTGGTAACAACCAATCCTCCCTTCATCGGCCTTCCGGGCCTGATATGCAGAATCCTGACGGGACGTCCTTACGTGCAGATCGTGCACGACGTTTATCCGGATATCACGATCAAATTAGGTGTCCTGAAGGAAAAATCCCCCAT
The DNA here is from genome assembly GCA_023416335.1 of Pseudomonadota bacterium. Next base: position 3,738 of record JAEZHY010000181.1, read on the forward strand.
TGCGAGGATCTGGGGCCGCCTCTCGAGTGCAATATTCAGAGGAGCCGACGCAAATATCGTTCTCGGCCGCGATATGGCCGAGGTAATCAAGTCGAAAATAGGAACCCGGAACGGAGCTGGGAAAGTTGCCTGCATTCCGAACTGGTCGAATGAACGGAATGTCCATCCCATTCCCGCGGATCGGAACAGCTTCCGTGCCGAACACAATCCGCAGGGTCTATTCACGGTACAGTACGCTGGCAGAATGTCCAGAACGCATAATCTCGAGCCGCTTGTCGATGCGGCTGACAGGTTGGGCGAAAAGGGAGTTCTCTTCCAGTTTATCGGCGATGGTGCGAAAAAGAAACTCCTGATGGAAATGGCGGTGGAAAAGGGCCTAACAAACGTTCAATTCCTGCCGTACCAGCCTATGGAAAAGCTCGGTGAAATGATCTCAGCGGCGGATCTGAGTGTTGTCTGCCTGGAAAGTTTCTACACGGGTTTATCGGTTCCGTGCAAGTCGTACGGCCTTATGGCAGCAGGAAGGCCGGTACTCGGATTCCTCGATCCGAAGGGTGAAATTGCCGGAATGATAAGGGAAAATGATTGCGGCGTCGTTCTTTCGGACCCCGATGGTGAGCAGGTGAGCCGGGTTGTAGCGGAACTCATAAACGATCCCGACAAGCTCGCGAGAATGGGGATGAACGGCTACAAAGCATTTCTAAGCAAGTACACTCTTTCAATTGCGGTGGATCGTTACGAGGCCGTTATCCGGAAGGCACTGCCCAAAATTTGGTACCCATCAAATCCAGAGCTGAGAGTCTCCCCGTAAAATGGGTATAGCGACAAATACCTGTCGAAGTTCCGGTACAGGCGGCTATGTCTTGGGGGCATTCAGGCGGCATTTCCTGAAACTGGCCACCGTCAGCGGAGCATCGGTCTTCCAGACGCTGGCTCTGGCCGTACTGGGGTTGATGACCGGGAAGATTCTTCCCGTGGACGATTTTGGCGTTACCCGTACGATAATGGCCTATTTCTATTTCTTTACCATTATCGGCGAGTTGTGTCTGCACGACGGGGTGGCAGCATTCATTGCCGATTCGGACGACTCCGGGTATCGGAAAAAGTTTATAGTTAACGGCAGCTATCTGGTATTGGGTGCTTCCCTTCTGTTCGTGCTCGTGTTCGAAGTTCTGCTTTACTCCGACCGGGTATGGACCGGAGAACTCAGAAGCAATATGATGCTGGTCTTCGCGTTCCTGCCGGCAGCCAGTCTTGGGACGGTATACATGAATGTGCTGCCGGCCCTCGGTCAACACGGGAAGCTGAGTTTCAACTATGTGCTGAACGGGTTCATACAACTCGCGGTCATCGGCGCCGGTGCGTATGTATGGCAAATGGATGGATGGACGTCCACAAGGTGCCTTACCTACGTGCTGTTCCTACTCTTTTCCGGCTTGCAGATACGTCAATATCTTGAAGTTCAGCGTCCGGATCTCAGGACGATGAAGACGCTGTGGGGCTTTTCCCGGATTCATCTGATCGGTGGGATCTTCTCCCTCTGGTTCATCAATGCCGACATCATTGTCATGGAGCGGCTTTCCATGAACATGTACGACATTGCGAACTATGCCATCGGCAGCATGTTTGCAAAGTCCGTCATGATCCTGCCCGCAACCATCGGCCGAGTCTACTTCAAAGATATATCCAGGTCGCTGGACAGCCTGGAGCGGTTTTCGGTTTTGACGGGAAAACTGCTTCTCCTGACGGTTGTCTCCTGCGCCTTTATCGCGGTTGCTCTCTATTTTGCGGCGCCGTTCCTGATTGGAGTGCTCTTCGGAGAGAATTACCGGAGCAGCGTCTTTATCATGCGGATACTCTGTGTCGGAATAGCTTTCAGGGGCGTATGGAATATTCTCACTCCGATAATGGTGGCTGCGAGACATCCGGGTTTTCTGCTGGCGATGAGTCTTGTCGCAAATTTTGTAAGTACGATTCTGTTCTATTTCTGGATCCCGGCTTTCGGATCCGTTGGGACTGCCTGGGCTACAAATGCGGCCTACATTTCGAGTTCATTGTTCGGCTGTATAGCGCTTTTTACATGCAGAAAGAAGCTGGTAAAGCAAAGCGTCGCAACGGTTTCTGCATGATGGTTTTGCATCCGACCGAGGAAAAAGAATGTTCAGACTTAAGCATATGAGGATTCTTGCGAATGAATGGGTAAACTTTCCAAAATATCTCAGGCAATTAAGCGATATCAAAATCGAATCGCAGCTGGAAGAGTTGAGGGCCTCGGAAAGGTACAGGGACGTTAAAAGACTGCCCAGGTTCGGATTTCAGGTTCACTCTCAATTCGATGACGACGGAATCGTTAACGAGATATTCCGGAGGATCGGAGAGACGAACCGTTACTTTGTCGAATTCGGTGCCGGAGCAGGCCAGATAAGCAACACATGCTTTCTGCTTATGCAGAAATGGCGGGGACTTTGGCTGGAAGGGGACAAGGCAAAGATCGAAAGCATTTACAAACTGCATAAGACATATGTTGAAAACGGTTCTCTGGTCGTTGGAAAGGAATTTATTACAGCGGAAAACATCGAGGATTTGTTTCGGTCCTACGAAGTGCCGGAGAAATTCGATCTGCTTTCGATAGATATCGACGGAAACGACTACCATATCTGGAAGGCTGTTTCGACTTTCAGCCCGCGGGTGGTGGTCATTGAATACAACGGAAGATTGAATGCCTCTCTCGATTTTGTTCAGGAATACAACGCCGCCTTCTCGTGGTCTGGAAGGAGCTATTTCGGAGCTGGTCTGAAAGCGCTGGAACTTCTCGGATCCCGTAAAGGCTACAGCCTGGTGGGTTGTAACATTACAGGTGCGAATGCCTTTTTTGTCCGAAACGACTTGGTGACGGAAGAGAATTTCTGCGGTCCGTTCACATCTGAGAATCATTTTGAGCCGCCGCGGTACTTTCTCGGAAGAGTGGTTGGGTACCGGGGTGGGAATGGACCGCACGAGGGCGGTTCAGGTCGGATGGATAGCCGGTAAGGAAATGAAGAGATTGAGAATCGCGTATATGACAAGGGGATTTGGCGACTATGTCGTAGGCCTTGTCAACGGTATGGCGGCCTATGCCGATATCGCTCTGGTGCTTAGCCGAAAAGACGAGTGGATAACTTCGTTCATTGACCCGCGGGTGAAAATAATGAAATCAGGAGCCCCCAGGGTTTCACACCCTGGAAATCTGGTTTCAATGGCTCAGATCAGGCGATTCATTTGCGACTTCAAGCCCGATCTGGTGCACCTGCAAAGCAGAATGGTCTGGGAAACGCCCGTGGTGAGAAGCATTCCGGGGTTGAGATACGTGATTACAGCCCACGACGTCGTGAGGCACCCAAGGCGGAAACGGTTCATTCCACAGTTCATACTGGATTGCGGTATACGGGGAGCGCCCGGGGTCATCGTCCACGGCGAATCCCTGATGCATCTGGCCCGGCAGCGTTTCGGCTGCAGGAAGATCGCGAATCTCCCGCATGGTCTGATTTATCGCTACGGCTCCGGAGAAGCCCATGTCAAACCAAAAGAAAACCGGGTGCTGCTGTTCGGAACGCTGGATGAATGGAAAGGAATCGAACATTTCGTGCGATGCGAACCCGTGGTACGGGAACAGGTTCCCGATGTGAGATTTGTGATCGCCGGGCGATCTAGCGATCCCAATTACCATAGATCTCTTCCATGTCCCGGACAACATGTTGAAATGCGACTCGGGTTTCAGGACGATGAGCAGGTTCGCTCGCTTTTCAGTTCAGCCGATGTGCTTGTGCTGCCCTACACAGATGCGTCTCAAAGCGGCGTCTTGCAGGTGGGGTTCAGCTTTGGCATTCCCCCCGTAGTGACCGGCGTCGGAGCGTTGACGGACATCGTCCGGCACGAGGAAAACGGCCTTGTCGTAAATTCTGGGGATACCGGTGCACTCGCGTTCGCAATAGTGCGGTTGTTGACCGACTTTTCCCTCAGAAGCCGGGTGATTTCGGAGATGAAAAAGGATCGGGAAACGAGCCTGCACTGGGGAAACATCGCCTGCAAAACCATCGAGTTTTATGAGTCTATATTGTCGAACTGATTCGCTCTGATTACTCGCAGCTTCCCTCCCCGGTAGTCACACTGTCACACCCCAAATAAGAAGACGGATAAAATGAGAGTCGCAGTCACAGGCGGTACCGGTTGCCTTGGCAGGCCGTTGATTCGGCGTATCCTTGAGGATGGCCATAAAATAAAACTGCTCATCCCGGAGAATGAAAGCGGCGGGTTCTTACCCAACGGCATTCGGAGTGTTCAGGGGACTATTACCTCGCCCGGCCCGCTGGATTCCCTCACGTCCGGGTGTGAAACAGTCTTTCACCTTGCCGGAAAAGTTCACGTCGTTCCAGGTTCAAGAAAAGAGGAGGAAGAGTTTTTCAGGATCAACCTGGAAGGTACCAGGCTTCTCCTCGAGGCGGCTGCGAGGAATGGGGTCCGGCGAATCGTTTTCTACAGCACGGTCGGAGTATATGGAAAAGACGCGGATTTTGCCGGAGATGAAGGGGCGCCGTGTAATCCCGTTTCTGCATATGCACTCAGCAAATTGAAAGCCGAGGAACTTGTCCTCCGGTCCGGAAAGTGTGGAGGACCGGAAGGAGTGGTGCTGCGTTTTCCCGTTGTTTACGGGCCAATGGACCGGGGAAATGTCGCATTGTTGATAAGCGCCGTTAATCAGAGGCGCTTTTTTGTTCCTGGAAACGGCTTGAACCTGCGGAGCATGATCAATTCCGAAAACGCCGCTCATGCCGCGGCTTTGGCCGGATTTCATCCGGCGGCGGCAGGCCGCGTGTTCTGCGTGACGGACGGCGTCGACTACTCGTTCAATTGCATCATCGAAGCCATATGCAGGGCGCTCGAAGTTCAATGGGAACCACCGAAGGTCCCGCTTTCGACGGCTCAACTCATTGGAAAATTTGGGGATTTTGCAGAAAAGCTGGGGATGTCTTTCCCGCTGAATTCGGCAAAAGTAAGGAAACTCAGCGGCTCGCTTACGTTTTCGTGCAGCAAAGTGAGAGAGGCGCTCGGCTATGAGCCGCGAAGGTCCCTGGATGAAGGACTGAAGGCAGAAGTTGCATGGCTGAGGCTCAAGGAAGGATGGAGCTGATATGAATGCATATATCGCTGTTGGTGGTCTACTCGCGTTTCTTACTTCCTTTTGTGCAGTTTCGGTCATCAGAGAAATAGCCGTAAAGGGCCGGCTCCTCGACATCCCGAACGAAAGAAGTTCGCATTCTTTCCCGATTCCGCGGGGTGGGGGAGTCGCTATCGTAATTATCTGCCTGGCCGCGGCAGGATTCCAGGCATTCACGTCCCAGAAGTGGACGGAAGCCCGGCTTTACCCTGTCGCCGCGGCAATTATTGCGGGAGTCAGTTTCCTGGATGATCTGTACGACATCAGAAGCCGAACCAGGTTCTTTTTCCATGCACTGGCCGCCTGTCTGATCGTCTACGGACTGGGGACGTCGAATGTCCTGCAGCTGAATTTTGGCGGCGAATTCATTTCTGCCTCATGTTCCGGATTCATTGTCCTCTTCTGGATTGTCGGACTTACGAATGCATTCAATTTCATGGACGGGATCGATGGAATAGCGGGAGGGCAGGCACTGGTAGCCGGATTCGGCTGGTTTGTAATCGGCACTTTGAACGGCCTCTATTTCATCCCTCTTTTGGGACTCACGATCGGTTTCGCCAGCCTGGGATTTCTCCTTCACAACTGGCAGCCGGCCCGGGTATTCATGGGTGACGTGGGGAGCACCTTCCTGGGGTTTACGTTCGCGGCAGTAACGGTTTTTGCTGCCGGAGAGCGCCTGGACCTGTGCGTTCCCGGGGTTCTGCTGGTGTGGCCGTTTGTATTCGATTCGACGTTTACCCTGCTGCGCAGATTATTGCGCGGCGAGAATATCTTCGAGGCGCACAGGTCTCACCTTTATCAGCGTCTTGTTATTTCAGGTATTAGTCATGCGCGCGTTTCATCGCTCTATATGGCATATTCGGCCGCCGGCCTGATGTTGGGCGTATTGTGGTCGGTCGGATTCCAGGGGAGCGGACTCGCTTCCGCGGTCCTCGTCCCGGCTCTTGCCGTATCACTCCTCCTTTTCGTCCGATATCGCGAACGTCGTTGAAAAAAGATCAACCCCGTTCGCGATGGTGACGAACCCTCCTTAAAATCTCCGCAAATAGTACCGCAGCTTCTTCCATTTATCCCGGCTATCCGCCTGCACTGATTTCCTTTCCAGATATTCCGCAAAAAAAACGGCAAAAACAGCAAAAATAAAGCCTACGAAGATCCCTGCCACGATCATTACGATCGGCTTTGGCTTATTGCGGGCGTCCGGCCTGACAGCTTTATCGACAATTTGAATGGCTCCCGACTCCATCGCCTCGTCCATCCGCGCCGATTCCAACATCTTGAGCAGCATGAGATAGAGTGTCTCCTGGTACTTGAATTCGCGCACCTTCCTCAGGTAGTCGGTCCCGAGAGAAGGGATCTGAGAGGTTGGGATAATGGAACTGGCCATATTCTCGGATCGGGACTCAAGTTTTCGCTGCTGTTCGCGAAGGCCGTCGAGCTGCTGTACAGCCCTCTTTAGATCTGGATTCTGGGGTGTCGCGTAGGTTTTCATGACTTTGATCTGGACTTCCTGGGCGGCTATCTGTGCTTCGAGGGTCGCTATCCCTTCGAGGATGGCCTTGGCCTGATCGTCTATCTGAATGGCGCCGCTGGCTTCCTGGAAGTTTCGAAGTTCATTCTCGGCCTTGCCCAGAGAATCCTGAGTCTTCCGCAGTTCTCCTTCGTAAAAGGACCTTCGGTGGGAGGCGTCCGTTACCAGCAATCCCTGATTGAGGCGCATGATGCCGTCCACGATGAAGTTCGTCATATCGGCGACGCGGTCCTGATCCTTCGAGTTGAAGTGGATGTCTATAACGCCGCTGTCCGTGTCGGGCTCGAGCACGATGTCGCTCAGGGCCCTCTTTACGGCTTCCTCGCGCGGAAATGGAAAGTACCTGATCGGGAAAAGGCGGTCCTTCTTATATGAGTCATAAAGATGGAACTCATCAAGAAGGCCGTCGGCCAGTTTTCTCGACTTGATCAGCGAAGCGTACATGCTGGTAGGATTGCTGCCTCCGGTAAGCCCCGAAATTATGCCGCCGCTGATTCCAAGGGCCTGACCGATCATGGCGGAAGCGGAAGTATTGTTCTGGGGGATAAGTATCCTTGCAGTACCCTGGTATACAGGGTCCATGTAGAAGGTCAAAACCGCCATCAGGAGTGTTACCGCCAGTGTGACGGTAAGTAAAAGTTTTTTACGCTTTGCGATGATGATCAAGAGATCCAGGAGAGAGGTCTCCCTTTCGTCCGTCTTTTTTTCCTGCACTTCCATGTAATGGACTCCCGGTTTGGGCCGCTGAATAAAGACAATTGTCAACCTATTGCCATTGGGGAAAATCGGTATTAGTGTTGTACGCAGATGAACGACAAGGGAATTTGAATCACACTATAGTCATTATCCTTAAGATAGCCAGATCCTAAACAAAATTTCCCAATTTGTGTCCCTGGCGGCGCTTTATGGCCTACGTAGGTCTGATGCTGCATAGCGTGGAATGATTGCAACAGGGATGCGCCTACGTAGACCGTGTCATCAACGTGGCAGGTTGGATCACTATGATTGCGGCAGCAGGCAATACTCAGCTTTGGATTCCGTGGAAAAACCCAAACCTGTACGCAATGGCGATGATCGATGCAATATGCTTCGTGCTCGCACAGGTGCTTGCGTTCAATCTGCGGTTCGATTTCATGCTGCTGCCAATGCATACGCACCGACTCGTTTCCTGTCTCTATTTGATCGTTCCGCTCAAGATCTTCATATTCTCCATCTTTCGCCTCTACAGGGGAATGTGGAGATATACCAGCCTTACCGACCTTAGATACCTGATACAGGCTTCGCTGACGGCAACTTTAGTAATTGCGCTCATCTCTTCCAGCAAAGATATCGGTTTTTCGCGTTCGATAGTGCTTCTTGACGCTCTCTTGACAATTTTCTTTACGGCTGGTCTGCGGGTTGGAATCCGCTCCTACTTCACGGTCACCTGCAAGCTCTCCCGGCCATCCAAAGGAAATGGCGTCCTTGCGCTGAGCAGGCAGTCGAAACGGGTCCTGATAATTGGGGCGGGAGATGCCGGGGAGATGATTTTACGTGAGATCCTCGGCAATCCCAGTCTCCGCTATTTACCGGTCGGATTGCTGGACGACGATCCCCGGAAGACGGGACGTTCCGTTCACGGTATACCGGTTCTGGGGGGAGTGGATTGCCTCTCACGGGTGATTGACAAGTACGACATCCAGCAGGTGTTTGTGACTATCCCTTCGGATGTGGGATCTGAGAGCAGGAGAATTATCGAAACCTGCAGGAGCTGTGAGGTCGAATACAAAATTCTGCCGGGGTTCGGAGAGCTTATCGACGGCAATGTGAGCCTGAAGATCATGAGGGAACTGAATTACGAAGATCTGCTCGGCCGCCCGCCCGTTGAAGTGGACATGACGGGAATCGGAGACTACATAACGGGAAAATCCGTTATGGTGACCGGATGCGGTGGTTCGATCGGTTCCGAACTGTGCCGAAAACTGGTTCTCTTTAAACCGGAAAATCTCATCCTTATTGATGCGTCTGAAGCGAACCTCTTCAATATTCAAATGGAACTCATTCACGAGTTTCGTTTCAATTCCATTGTTACGATTCTGGGCAAAGTACAGGATCGTCAGCTGATGAACGATGTATTCGGCAAGTACAGGCCGAATGTCGTATTCCATGCAGCGGCGTGCAAGCACGTTCCAATGCTGGAAATCAATCCGTGGGAAGCCGTTTTCAATAATGTACTGGGCAGCCTTGTGGTCATGGAAATGTCCGACAAATATCGGGTGAGCAGGTTTGTTCTGGTTTCGACCGATAAAGCCGTCCGCCCGACTAACGTAATGGGTGCGAGCAAGCGCCTTGCCGAACTGCTCATGCACTCCTTTGGTGCGAGCCGGACCAAGTACATGGCCGTGCGGTTCGGGAACGTCGTGGGGTCTTCCGGGTCGGTGATTCCGATTTTTAGGCGGCAGATCGAAAGGGGCGGTCCCGTAACGGTAACGCATCCGGACATAACCAGGTATTTCATGACAATACCCGAGGCGGCACGGCTGATACTCCAGGCTGGAGCAATGGGCGAGGGCGGCGAGGTATTCATTCTGAAAATGGGAACTCCGGTCCGGATCGCCGACGTTGCGAAGGATCTGATTCGCCTCTCAGGCAAGGAGCCCGGAAAAGACATAGAAATCGTGTATACGGGCTTGCGGGAAGGTGAAAAGATATTCGAAGAGTTGATCACCGCGGATGAGGGCGTGGTGGCAACGGATCACAATAAAATAATGGTAATCAGGTCGAACGGTAACGGAAACGGTAACGGGAATGGAGATGGACACCAAAAGCGCAACGGAAACGGCAATGGGAACGGGAACGGAAACGGAAATGGGAAGGGAATTTCGGGAGTAGAAAATATCGGCCATAAAAATCCATTGGAGTTCCAGCCCTGGGTTCGTTCGAATTTGAAGGACCTTGTACGGCTGGGGATGAACCATGACGGGTGGGCGATCAAACAGAAGCTCAACGAATTGGTTCCCGAATACAAGCCGCAGAAGACAAATCTTGTCATTTAAGCCCCCCTTGCTCACGGTCAGGTCGCAAAAACCTTCCAGGACACCGAGGAGATAAGCTCAATGAGAGCAAAATTCGTGGAATCGGTACTCAGCCGGTTGCTCAGTGAAGGGACGTTAAAGAAGGACAGCGATATCATCGCGATTTGCGCGGGTCAAAAAGAACGGGCGCTTTTTCAACAGCTCGGATTTACGAACGTTACAATTACGAATCGCGACGAGAGGATGCAGGGGCAGGAGTTTGCACCTTTCCGGTGGAGCTATCAGGATGCACACAAACTGACGTTTGACGACGGCCAATTTGAGTTCGGTTTCGTGTCAGACGGCCTTCACCACTGTGCGGCGCCGCACAGCGCTCTGGTTGAATTATACAGAGTGGCAAGGAAAGGCATCATAGCATTCGAGGCGCGCGACAGTCTTATGATGCGGATAGCAAACTGCCTGGGTTTGTCGCCCCGGTACGAGGTCCATTCCGTGGTGGGGTGGGGATACAAGTATGGCGGGGTGAACAACTCACATATTCCGACGTTCATTCACAGATGGACCGAAAAGGAATTCGCGAAAACCATAAGCTCCTATAATCCGACTGGAAAGCATGATTTTCGGTTCTTCTACGATTTGAATCTGCCGGTCGATTCTCCGGGGTGGAGCAAAGCAAAGAAAGCTGTGGTGAAGGCAGTCGATCCCATTATGAAGGCTGTCACATCGATAGACAAGCGCCAGTGCAACTCGTTTGGAATGCTGGCAATCAAACCGCGGTTGCCCGGGGACCTCTGGCCGTGGCTCGAGTTGCGAAACGGGAAGATCGAGTTCAACATGCAATTCCGGCTACGCTGATGGCGCAACCGGGCCGGCGTGTGGCGGCCTCAATCAGCGAACAGTGATTTCCTCAATTTTCGAAAGCACTTGTCGGGCTGTCGTACCGGAATAGAGCATCCCGACGTGGCTGACAGGGACGGTTTCCAATGTTGCCCAACCGGGTGACGGCGGTTCCAAACCTTCCTTAGGCATGACCAGGTTATCCACAGGTGACATAATCGCGGTACCCGGACAGGGCAGATCGCGACCTACTCGCTCCAGTTCCTCGAAAAGAGGACCCCTGAACATCAGACTTTTCGCGAGCCTGCCTATTCCAAAAGCAGCCAGTTTCGATCCCTGATGAGGTGTGCCGAGAGTTATTACCGCTGCCGGGACGTCCTCTCCCGAGGCACGCTCCGCGAAGACCCTCGAAACCAGTCCTCCGAGGCTGTGTCCTATCAGAATGAATTTCCCTCCCGGGTCCTGTGCCCGAGCCCTCCGAATCTGCTCTCCACATTTTTCGAGAACATCTTCAAAAGAAGTAAAAAGGCTCCTGTAGCTTAACACGAAGACATTTTGGTACCCGGCCTTTTTCAGCCTTCTGCCCAGGAGCGCAAAAGCGCTGGGGTTATGGTAGAGACCGTGAATGAGAATCAGGACCGGTTGTGAAGGCGTAAGCGTCCGAGGTCTCCAAAGCGAACCGATGAAGCCGAAGGGAAATGTGGCAATCACGGTCATAACACTGAAAATGGCTGATAGAAAACCCAATGGAACGAGGCGGACGAGCCGCTTTCCGGTGTTGTCGGCGGACCGGATGGCCGGGCCATTCTCGTACCAGAAGAAAGAGTAGGTGTAGAAAGAGAAAAAAACAGAGAGAGCCAGGAGAAAAATGAAAATGCAAAAAACGGTGTGAAGCATTTTAGGGTCTCCTGTGAGGTTTGAGCGTGCGCCCTGTAAACCACGGACGATACAGGACGGGGATCATTTCTCTCGATGCGAGAAATCGGACGGATCGAGCCCGAATTTCCGCATGCGGTACTGAAGGGTGGAACGGGGCACCTTCAGGATCGCTGCTGCGCCTTTTGGCCCCCCTACTGCGCCGCCGGTCATGGCGAGCACCTTGGAAATGTGCCTGCGTTCCGCTCCCGCCAGGGAAAGGTCTGCCTGTTCCGCTTCCGGCACAATTTGGGTCAGCAAAGGTCGAATGTCTTCTTCCTGGACTGTATCACCGGGTCGCAATATGATAAGCCGGGTGATGAGGTTCTGCAATTCACGCACATTCCCGGGCCAGGAATGCCTGCAGAGCGCTTCCATGGCATCGGACGAGTACGATGGCGGGTTGCGCCGCATCGAATCGGATTGAGTTTCGGTCAGTCGTTTGACCATCAGGGGGATCTCTTTTTTGCGCTCTCGAAGTGGTGGGATATAGATAGAGAGCGTGTTCAGCCGGTAGAAAAGGTCGGACCTGAAAGACTTCTTCCTGATGGATTCGCTCAGATCGACATTGGTTGCGGAGAGCAATCTGAAATTGACTTTCACAGCCCGACTGTCCCCGACTCGTTCAAAGGTATGGTCCTGCAGCACCTGGAGCAGCTTCGACTGAAGAGTCAGAGGGAGATCGCCGATTTCATCCAGGAATACCGTCCCCCCGTTCGCCATTTCAAAACGCCCGACCCGCGCCGTGTGCGCCCCCGTAAAAGCTCCTTTCGCGTGGCCGAAGAGTTCGCTTTCGAAAAGGGTGGACGCAAGACCCGGGCAGTTAACCTTTACGAAAAGAGCATCCCTCCTTTTGCTCATGTGATGTATGCACCTGGCTATGTAGTCCTTCCCGGTCCCGGTCTCCCCGGTGATGAGTACGTTTGCGTCGCTTTCGGCCAGCAGCCTGACCTGGTGCATGAGTTCCTTCATGATCATGCTGGAGTAGAAGAAATTATCGGGATGATAACCGGCCTCGGCGTGTTGGAGGAGGTATCGCTTCTGCTGCTCAAGGTTAGCGTTTATGTCCCTGAGTTTGGTGTGCGCAAGCATATTGTCGACAGACAATGCCACCTGTCCGGAGAGTTGCTCAAGAAACTTGGCAAGCTCGTTTATATTTAATGGAGTCTCTCTGAACGAAAAATGGAGGGAGCCAAGGACATTGTTCCGGACGATAAGAGGTACCGCTATCGTGGCCTTGAGACCGGCGTCCATCATGACGCGAACCGTTTCCCAGTGGCTGTAGAGGGACATGTCGGGAATTATGAGAGGGGCCTTGGAGACGATCACGGCACGAGCAATCTGGCCGCTGGAAAGTGATCTTTTCTCCACACGCATTGCCTCGGGGTTAATCCCTTCCGCAACGGCGAAGTATCGCAACATCTCGGCTTCCGAGTCGTAAATGTTTATCGAGAACCTGTCGTAGTGGAAGGCGCGCCGGACTTCGGAAGCGAGTGTCCTGGACAGGCTTTCCCGGGACATCTGATTGATGATGGCGTTGTTGATTCTAAGGAGGATCTCGCTGCGGGTAATGGGGTCCCAGTTCATGAACACCTCTGCCCAATATTCGGCACCTCGTGAAACCGTGTGCCTAAGCCGTTCTGAAAGCCGGAACGTTGTTTTCGGTTCGATCGGAAGACCTTGAATCTCCGATCGGGAGACATTCCGGCGGCTCTCTCTCCCTTTCCTGAACCCATTTCCATATACGTATCGCGTTACTTTCGCAGATGCAAGCCCAATATTGGGCGGACTGCCGAATATTGGGCGCCCCGTTTCCGGCAAATCAATACATCTGAATAGTAATATGACATGATTACAGACACTTATGCAAGGAGATCCTGTTGGCATGCCGCTTGCTCATTATTGGAGCGGAGGGCAAATACATGAAAGTAGAGCTGAAATACGGCCATTCCACCCTGATCCTGAGCATTCCGGATAAAGCATCGACTACCGTGCTCACCCCGAATGCTCCCCCGCCTTTGCCCGATCCCGTGAAAGCTTTCGAAGCAACACTGGATGCGCCTGCAGGCGGCCCCAGACTGGAAGATCGCAAAGAGCCCCGTACTGTCGGAATCGCAATCCCGGATGAGACCAGGGCCGTGCCCGTCAAGCTGCTTCTTCCCGTATTGCTGAAGAAGATGATGCAGGCCTGGCCGAATCTGCGACCCGACGACATCACCATCTATGTCGGGACCGGCCTTCATGCGCCGATGGACATGGATAGCGTACGACGGATGCTCCCTCAGGAATGTGGATTCCGTGTCGTTATTCACGATGCACGGAATTCGGCGATGAAGGATTTTGGCGTGACGAGCCGCGGAACTCCCGTACGGATCAATGCCGATCTTGGTTCGGCTGAATTCAAGGCCGTTATCGGCAATATCGACCCGCATCAGTTTGTCGGGTTTACGGGCGGAGCCAAGGGGATAATTGTCGGGTGCGGATCTCCGCAGACGATCGAGCACAATCACGGTCTCATGTTCCACGAACTGGCACAGCCGGGGGTACTCGACGGCAATCCGGTGCGAGAGGACCTTAACGAGGCCGGACGTATGGCGGGGGTCGATTTTGCCGTAAACGTAAACCTGGATCCCGAAAAGCGCATCGTGGGGCTGATCAGCGGCGAGCCTGAAAGCGTTTTGCGCATGGGGGCCAAAACCTGCGCCGCTATTTACGGGGTGGCCTACGAAGAACCTTTTGATGTGGTTGTCGCATCCTGTGGCGGACATCCCAAAGACATCTGCCTCTACCAGGCCCAGAAGGGGCTGAACCTGGCCTCCCAGGCCTTGAAGCCGGGCGGGAGAATTCTCCTGACGGCTGCGTGCGGGCAGGGCATCGGGGATGACGTCTATTACGAATACGTGAAGCAGTTCAAAACTGTCCACCAGGCACTCGAACACTTCAAGAGTCAGCCTTTCAGAATGGGGGCTCATAAGTCCTTTCTGTTTGGCCGCACTCTGACACGCTTCGAGGTCGTGATTGCTTCCGAACTGGATGCGGACACGCTCAGAACATGCCATCTCACAAAGGGTGAGCCGCAGTCCGTAATTGACAAATGGATCGAGGGAATTCCGGGAAGTCCGCGCGTTGCGGTTGTCCCGAGCGCCAATACGACATTTTTGTATCGTCGTTAATTGTGTGAACACCTGAACCCACAGAGGAGATCAAGATGATTCAATTCCTGATTCACGAAAAGGCCGACACCGTCGGTGTGGCCACAGTGGACATCAAGGCCAAAGAACTCGTCAGAGGCTTGTACATGGACAGCCAGCAGCCACTGGAAATAGAAGCCCTGGAAGACATCCCCCTCGGCCACAAGATTGCCCTTGTGGCTATGAAGGAAGGCGACACGGTGATCAAGTACGGTCACGACATCGGCAGGGTGGTTGCCCCGTTCCAGAAGGGCTCGCATGTCCATATTCACAACCTGAAGACGAAGAGGTGGTAGCCATGAGTCTTGGAAAAGTTTTGGGATACCGTCGTGAAAACGGCCGCGTAGGCGTACGTAATCATGTTGTCATTCTTGCTCTGGACGATTTGTCGAATGCGGCCTGCGAGGCGGTTGCAAACAATATAAAAGGAACGCTCGCCCTGCCGCATGCATATGGGCGGCTGCAGTTCGGCGAAGACCTGAAGCTGTTCTTCCGTACGATCATCGGCACGGGATGCAACCCCAATGTTGCGGCCGCCGTGGTGATCGGAATCGAACCGGAATGGACGAACATCATTGTTGAAGGTATCAAAAAGACGGGAAAGCCGGCAGCAGGTTTTGCCATTGAACGTCACGGCCAGATCCAGTGTGTAGCGGATGCCAGCCGTAAAGCCAAGGAATTCCTGCAGTGGGCTTCCGAGTTGAGACCCGAAGAAGTCGATCTCTCGGAGATCTGGGTTTCCGTCAAATGCGGAGAATCGGATACGACTTCAGGTCTTGCATCCAACCCGACTGTCGGAAACGCCATAGACAAACTCGTTGCGATAGGCGCAACGACTTCCTTCGGTGAGACCTCGGAAATCACCGGAGCTGAGCTGGTGTGCAAGGAGCGCGGTGCGACGTCGGAAATCGGCGAGAAGTTCTACAAGGTCTGGAACGAGTATAACGACTTCATCAACGACAACAAGACGGACGACCTCTCCGGTTCTCAGCCGACCAAGGGAAACATCAAAGGCGGCCTGACGACCATCGAGGAAAAAGCGTTCGGCAACCTCCAGAAAATTGGAAAGAAGTCAAATTATGTGGGTGTTCTGGAGCCGGCCGAAGCACCGACGGGCCCGGGGCTCTGGTTCATGGACACTTCTTCGGCTGCCGCCGAGGCCGTTACTTTGTGGGCCGCTGCCGGATTTGTCGTTCATCTCTTTCCGACCGGTCAGGGGAACGTTATCGGAAACCCGATCGAACCCGTCATCAAGTTGTCTGCAAATCCCATCACTGTAAGCACCATGTCGGAACACATCGATTACGACTGTAGCGGCATTCTCAGGGGGGAACTGACCCTGGACCAGTCGGGTGACGGTCTGCTCGATATGATTCGCAGAACCTGCAACGGCCGTCTTACCGCAGCTGAGTCGCTCGGACACCGTGAATTCATCATGACCAAGCTGTATCGCAGTGCATAAATGCCGACACGGGGCATGAGAACGACCTCATGCCCCCCAGTCCCTGCCGGTCGGATTCTGACACCCGATCGGTGGGGCAGGGAAGAGGAGAATTCTATGAAGCGTGTTCTCGTTCTGTGCTTGAGCTTGGCCCTTTTGTTTGGTGCGGGTTCTTCCCTGTTTGCAGCAGATGCAAAGTATCCATCGAGGAGTCTCACCTACATGGTGACATTCGATCCGGGTGGGCAGTCGGACCGGGAAGCCAGGCGGCAACAGCCGATCCTTGGTAAGCTCCTCGGGCAGCAAGTGGTTATCGACTATAAAGTCGGCGGCGGCGGGGCGCTCGGCTGGAAGGAGCTTTCTCGATGCAAGCCGGACGGTTATACATTCGCCGGGTTCAACATTCCTCACGTTATACTTCAGCCCATGCAGCAGGAAGTCGGATATAAAACCGACCAGATCGTGCCCGTTGCTATTTTCCAAAGAACCGACCTTGCAGTTGCAGTTCCGGAATCAAGCCCCTTCAAGACATTAAAAGATCTCATCGAGGCAGCCAAAAAAGACCCTGGAAAAATCACGGTTGGCGGATCTTCGGTTTTTTCGGGCCCGCACTTCGCGACGCTGAAGCTCGAAAAACTCGCAGGGGTGAAATTCACCTATGTGCCTTTCACGGGCGCTGCGCCCCAGATGACGGCACTGCTCGGCGGTCACACCGATGCGGGGTTTGCAAACTCCGACGATCTGGTGCGGTTTAAAGACAAGGTGCGGGTTCTGGGCTTTTCGGCTCCTGAGCGTTTCTTTGCCTTCCCCGATGTTCCGACAATGAAGGAACTCGGCTACGACATGATGGATACGGTGGACCGTGGGATAGCCGTACCGCCGGGTACGCCGAAGGAAGTCATAACTGCACTTGAGAAGGCATTCATGGAGATCGCCAAAGATCCGGAGATCCAGAAGCAGATGCGGTTCGAGGGGTTCATTCCGATGGCGATGGGACATGAAGAGAGTGTTGCGTACGTTAAGCGCCTCACCGCGGAATATGCCGAGATGGTGAAGGAAATCAAGAAGTAACCTCCGTCAGAGTAGCGGGTGCTGCCGTCAGCCCCATTCAGGAGGATGTCAATGAGAACTTTTCGTTCCGCTGATATTTGGAGCGGAGTTTTCCTGGCAATAATCGGGCTCGTTATCATTATAGCGGCCCTGCAGATCTCCTCGGCATTCGGAGAACGTCTGCCGCCCAGCACTCTGCCGATTGTAATGGGCGGCAGTATGGTTCTGACGGCGGCGCTCCTGGTTGTTCGCGCGGTGCGGACCAGGGGAATTGTGGTCGCAGTGGAGTGGCCGGACAGGTCGGGATGGAAAAATATAGCCGTTACGTTCGTGTCACTGGCTGTCTACCTCGCTCTCATCAACCCGATAGGCATGCCTATCGCTACTTTCCTGTTTGTCACGTTCCTAGTCTGGTATCTCGATCGAAATTTGTTAAAGGCCGTCGTTATAGCCGCCATAACCGCAGCAATCGTCCTGTTTGCCTTCATTAGAGGACTGGAGCTGACGTTTCCCGTCGGACCGTTGAACTGGTAGGAGGAATCCATGCTCTTTTCCTGGGACTATTTATTGCACGGTTTCGGCGCGGCCCTGTCTCCGGCGAATCTCTTCTGGGCCTTCATTGGATCTCTTGTGGGAACCCTTGTTGGCGTGTTGCCCGGTATAGGGCCGTCTTCGGCGATAGCCATCCTTATTCCATTGACCACCTTCCTTCCTCCAACTCCTGCCATAATCATGATGGCGGCGATCTTCTACGGGGCCATGTACGGCGGTTCGACCACCGCTATAGTCGTAAACATTCCCGGTGAGGCCTCTTCAGTGCCGACGGCTATCGACGGCTATGAAATGGCCAAGCAGGGCAGGGCCGGTCCGGCACTGGCGATTTCGGCAATCTCGTCCTTTGTTGCCGGCTCGCTCGGACTTGTGGGGCTGACCTTCTTCGCGCCGGTGCTGGCAAATTTCGCTCTTGCATTCGGCCCCCCCGAGTATTTCGCACTGATGTTCATGGGACTTACCCTGGTCATCAGTCTTTCGGGAAAGGCTCTGCTGAAGGGGATAATCGCAACCGCATTCGGGCTGACCATTTCACTGATAGGCCAGAATCCGCTCACGGGAGCATCGAGGCTGACTTTTGGGTCGGATGAGTTAATGGCCGGGGTGAACTTTATCAGTGTTATCATCGGCTTGTTCGCACTCGGCGAAATTTTCCAAAATGTCGAAAAGATGGTCATGCCCTACATGCAGGGTAAGAAGCTGGACTGGATGCCTACCTGGGTGGATATTCTCTACTGCAAGGGCGCAATGCTCCGGTCGACGGTCGTCGGTTTCTTCATGGGGCTCCTACCGGGATGCTCACCGGCGGTCACCACTTTCGTTGCCTATGACGTCGAACGGCGCTTCTCCAAGCATCCGGAGCGCTTCGGTAAGGGTGCGATAGATGGTGTTGCTGCCCCGGAGGGCGCGAACAATGCCACCTCCAGTGCCGGTTTCGTACCGCTGTTTGCTTTCGGGCTTCCCACAGGACCTGCGCTTGCCGTTTTGCTCGGCGGCCTGATGACTTACGGCCTGCAGCCGGGCCCGCTTCTTTTCCAGACCAAACCCGATTTCGTGTGGGCGGTAATCGCCAGCATGTACATCGGGAACGTGATCTGCCTGGTCCTGAATCTGCCCCTGGTAGGTTTGTGGGCTCGCATCGCAACAATTCCTTTCCCCGTGCTGGGTCCGTTGATCATCATTTTTTCGGTTATTGGCGCGTACTCGATACGGTTCATGATGTTCGACGTATGGGTGGCCCTGATTTTTGGAGTTATCGGGTATCTCATGCGGAAACTGAAATTCCCGACCGCCCCCCTTGTGCTTGCGACGGTCCTGGCTCAAATGCTGGAGACCTCTTTGTCCCAGTCCCTGCTGATCTCCAGGGGCTCGCCTTTCATATTCTTCACGAGGCCAATTGCATGCTGTTTCATGCTGCTCGGAATAGCCTCGGTCATCAGGGGCTTCTGGGTGCAGCTCAAGTCCACGGGTCCTGAAGAAGTGGATGAAAGCGATTAGAAACCGTGATTGGGGGAAGGAGCTTTACGCATGGCGATCTTGACGCTATCGCGGGAATTCGGGAGCGCTGGTGGGGATATCGGGATTGCTGTGGCTCTGTCGCTGAATTACCGGTACCTGGACAAGGAAATATTTCTAAAGGGAATTCGCGAAAGCGGCACCAAATGCGAAGGGCTGAGCAGACTCCTGGACCTTTCGTATCTCTCGATCTGGGAAAAAAACAACAGGTTCTCACGCGGAATTCAGGCGTTGGTGCGGAAGGCTATGCTGGGCTGCGCTGCCGGTGATAACGCCGTAATTATCGGCAGAGGGGGCAATTTCCTTCTCAAAGACATCCCGCACGTATTGCGCGTGCGAATAACCACGCCGATGGAACGCCGGATTGCCGACGTAATGAACCGTGAAGGATTGGAACGGGAGGCAGCAGTCTGGCTTATCGAAAAGGAGGACAGGGAAAGAGCGTCCTTTGTTTTTTCAGGTTACGGCCTGAACTGGAGCGACAGCGGTGAATACGACATCATCTACAATACAGAGGTCCAGCCGGCTGAGGTGATTATCCAGGAAATCATCCGGCTGTTGAAGAACAGAGACTTTGCCCGTAATGCCGAAGCGCAGCGTGGGTTGGAGATGCGGGCGAGAGTGGCGGAAATGCATGCCGAGTTGATGACTGACCCTCGTTTGGGCCATCCGCTCATTGATATGTCATTTGACGGAAAGGAGGTCGTACTCCAGGGGATCCTTAACGACCAGCAGGAATATCGGCAGATCGAAGATGCGGTGCGCAGACTTGCAGGAGACTTGCCGTTCCGTAGCGAACTCCACTGGATCTGTTCGAAAAGTTACGAATGAAAGAGATAACGGTAGTAACGGGCAGTCTAGGAAGGAGCAGGGGTGCGCTCTTGACGATTTGACACTGTTGGATGATCGGAAAGCAGGACTTCATAAGTTCGGCTTGACTGGAAGCAGTGTTGGAATCGGCATTTCGTAAGAATGTGGTGACTTGCCGGAGAAGATGCGGGCTGGTCGTACTTACCGGCGGGTGGTCCCCGGGAGACGTGAGGAGTTGTGGAAAATGGTTCCATTCTTCTGTTTTCCTTCGGGGACAAGGTGTGTTCGTTTTCAGGGGGGACCGAATGGATTTGGG
>JAEZHY010000201.1 GCA_023416335.1 Pseudomonadota bacterium
AAGGCCGCCGCCGGTATTACCGCATACCATATACTTCTCTGCAATTCGAGAATCGGGGAAGTGTCCACGGCCTCTATCGAAAGCACCGTTCCCTGCCACGCGAGGATCAGGAAGAAAAGGAGCGAGATGAAATTGACGACGACCTCCAGCCAGGGGGCGGCTTTCGTGCCGGCCAGAAGATGCGGCAGGAGGTCCACTCTGAAATGTGTCCCGTTCCGCCACAGCAGGGCTGCTCCGAAGAAGACCATCCACGCGAATCCAAACTCCACGATTTCGTCAGCCCAAGCCATGGAGGAAATCGGGACGAACCGGACAAATACCCCTGCCCCGACCAGGAGCAAAAGTGCCGCCAGGCAGATTCCGCAGCTCCAGTTGAGAATGGCGGATATTACCCGGTCCAGCTTTTCAAGCGGTGAAGACTGGTTGGCCGCACTCATCTCGCCCCTCCCATGATCAGGTTCGGAATCCAGGTAACCAGGCCGGGTATGTAGGTAATCAGGAAAAGGCATATTATCAGAGCGACGATATGCCATTTGAGTTCGGATGCCAGCTTCCACAAAGGCACCTCACCCACGCACGAGACGGTATAGAGAACCATCCCGACCGGTGGCGTCAAAAGCGCAACCATCAGGTTGAAAGTCATCATCACGCCGAAATGGACGGGATCTATCCCGACCTTCGATACCAGGGGCATGAAAATGGGAATCGTCAGCAGCATGATTGAGATGGCTTCCATGAAGCAGCCGAGGACAAGGAGGATGATGTTGATTATGAGCAGCAGAACGAGAGGATCATGGCTGAGGGTAAGCAGGAACTGGATGACCGCCTCGGGTACGCGCTGCTGAATGAGCAGCCAGCCGAAAAGACCCGCCGTCGAAATGATAAACAGGACCCGCACGGTCTGGTCCACCGTTTCCATAACGATCTCGACAAGACGCTTAAGATTGACCTCACGATAGACCAGAATGCTGATTAGGACGGCGTAGAAGCATGCGGCCACGGAAGCTTCCGTAGGGGTGAAAAGCCCGGTCAGGATGCCGCCCACGATGATTATTGGCGCCAGTATTGCCGACCAGGCCCCTCTGAAACTCTCCAGGATTTCCCCCACGGAACCTCGGCGTTGCGTTGGATATCCGCGTTTGACGGAGGTGAGGTAGACCGTGATCATCAGCCCCAGCCCCATCAGCAGCCCCGGAATGAATCCGCCGAGGAAAAGACGCCCCACGGACACGCCGGTCATACACCCGAAAATGACCAGCGGGATGCTCGGCGGAATAATCGGGCCAATCGTTGCGGCGGCCGCGCTGACAGCCGCGCTGAAAGGCCGGTCGAACCCCGCCTTGCTCATCGCGTTCATTGCGACCACCCCGACTCCGGCTGCATCGGCAATGGCAGAACCCGACATGCCCGCCGCAATGATGTTCGAAACCACATTGACGTGTCCAAGGCCGCCCCGGATATGCCCTACCAGGTGCTGGCAAAAACGGAACAGTCTTACGGTCATGCCCCCTGTGTTCATGAGATTACCGGCCAGGATGAAGAACGGGATGGCGAGAAGTGTAAATCCGGTCGTGCTCGAATACATCCTGGCCGGGACCATCAGAAGATGCTCGGGTTCACCGAGGATAATAAAGAAAATCGCGGCCGTTAGACCCATTGAAACCGCGATGGGGACGCCAATCAGCATCAGAGCGATCAACACCGAAAAAATCGCAACGGTCATCATGGGGCGTTTTCTTTCCTGTCGGCAATTACATTATTTTGTTTCTTTCACGAATTTCATGAATGTCTCTGAGTTGCTTTCTCCTGCGTATTTCACAACCTTGTCGATTGCGGGCTTGACCGCTGCCTTGAAGGCAGGGATGTCGGGTTTGGTAACCTTGACGCCAGCCTTCTCCATATTCGCTATTATGTCCTTTTCTTCATCCATGACCGCCTTCCGCATAAACTGGCCGGCCGCTTTGGATTCTTCCCGGATAATTTTCTGCTGCTCCGGGGTCAGCTTTGCCCATTTCTTCGGATTGACCACGTGCATCATGCAGCTGTAGGTATGCTGGGTGAGTGCAAGGTGTTTCTGAACTTCATAGAATTTCTGGTGATAAATCGCGGAAAGAGGGTTTTCCTGGCCGTCCACCACGTTCTGGGCCAGAGCCATATAGACCTCGGGGAAGGCAATCTTCGTCACGACCGCACCGAGCGACTCCATTGTCGCCTGGAGATGCATTTCGGGAGGAACGCGCAGCTTCAGTCCCTTCACGTCTTCCGGCTTCACGATCGGTACTTTGTTGTTCGTGATGTTCCGGAACCCCCACTCCCAGTTTGAAAGGAGGATGAAACCCTCTTTTTCGGAAATCTTTGCCAGCCAGTCGAAAGCGGGGCCGTCCAGGACCTTGTGAGCTGTTTCATAGGAATCGAAAATGAATGGGATCTGGGCCGTCATGCAGGCACGAACATACTTTTCAAATTGGCCCTGGGTGGGCAGGTTCATATCGATCGAACCGAGCTTGACCTGTTCGCACTGCTCGGGTGGAGAACCCAGGGCATTGGCCGGGTAGATAACGATTTTCACCTGGCCGTTCGTCCTCTTTTCGACGTTGGCGGCAAACTGTTTTGATGCCAGGTGAGCGGGATGGCTCTCGTCGACATAGTGGGCGAACTTCAACTCGATGGGCTGGGCCGAAACAGGCATCGTTAAAGCCGGAAGCAGGCACAAGCCCAGGGAAAGCGCAAAAAGTGCGCTAAACCTGATGACGGACGATCTCATGTTGTCCTCCTCTGAGTTGCGGATGCAGGTTCGCTTTACTGTGAATTGCCGGCCATGGCGGAGAGCAGTTTCGCCGCCCGGTCCGGATTGAAAATGCCGCACATGCACGGTTTGAACAGCCGCTCGGCACCCTGTTCGGGCGTAAGCTCACCGCTTTTGACCTTTGCGGCCGTATCTTCTATCAGTTTCACGGTCACCATGCCGTGCCCGCACATGGTGTTTATTTCCAGTACTGCCTGGGATGGAAGCCTGTCCGTGCGCCCCCAGCGTCCCAGCGTGTTGTTGACCGTATGGGGGGTCAGGCCGGACTCCTTGCAGCACTCGCGCACTTTATCGAAAAGCCCGGAAACGACGACCGATATCCCCAGGTCTTCCTCTTTCAGCGCCTTCAGTGCTTTAACGACGTTGGCGGCATCGTTGAACACGGCATGCACCACCGCCCTGTCCTGGACATTCTGCAGGAGCTTGTCCAATCCGCCCTGGTGGTACTGGTTGCCCAGCCTGCAATCGCCTATTTTAATGGCCCCGCACTTCAGTGATATCTCGAGCATTTTCCGGAGCTTGGGAGAGGATCCCACATGATTGATGTCCTTGGACGGCATGAAGAGCAGAATGAAGTCCTTCCCCAGGCTGTCAACCGAACCGACTCGATGCAGTGTATGTGTCATTTATGCCTCCTTCACCCTCGGCCGGCCCAGGCCGACATTCGTTTTCCCGTTGGGCGCAAACCAGACCCCGCTTCGACGCATTATCTCGTGAGTGGGGACCGTGCCGTCAGGAGCTACCCGAGAGGCGATGCAGAGGGAAAATACCGATTCGATCTGCTCGCTGACTTCCCGAAGTCCGTCCAGTACCTTTTCAAGTTTCTCCATCGGTACCGAGAACTCGATGATTGCCGAAAGGACTTTCTCGTTGAGGACGTCATCCTTGAATTTCCCGGTTTTTACATCGGACATCAAAGAGGTGGTCGGATTGCAGGCTTCGAACTCGACATCGAGCTTTGCCATTGCCATAGCGATTTTTTCAACATCGTAGAACCGCGCTCCCAGTACCGGGCGTCCGACTTCGATACCGATCCCGGCCCACCCGTGCGGGAAACGCCCAGTGACCTCGTTTGTCTTCATCTCCTCCGTCCCGCGGCCGGAAATGCATGACTCGGGGGCGATGGTCAGCACATCGCTCAAGACGCTGCGTACGACCCGCGGCCATTCGAGCTTCTGCTGGTAAATCGCGTCAACCGGACAATCGGCGAGCCGCAGACAGTTGTAGCATTCCGTACATTCATCGAAATCGATTTCGGCGTGCTCACCGATGGTGATGGCCCCCACCGGGCAATAGACTTCGCACTGCCCACAAGCGATACACTTTTCGGGGTCAATGAGCATTAAAGATTCTCCTTTTGCATGTTTATTAGCGGCTTTGCAGGCCGATGCCGAGGCATCGAACATTCCCCGCCACGCCGCTTCGTGTAACTTACCGGGTCGATTCCGAACCGGTTCCCCAAAGATGTATACATGAATACGTGTATGTTTGGATGTTGTCAAGCACTACTTCAGCCCGCATCGGGAGGACGAGTTCCATCCCGCCCAGACTCTTTACCCAACAGCATGATTCAATAATCTTCGTTACTTCATCAGATTGAACCGGTCTCGAAATGTGGTCGGACAAATGCCCAGCCGGTCAGAGGGAAAGTTGCGACCCCCTCGCCTTACCGGAAACTGTTTCAGAGGTTGAAAAAGCGTGGCAAAACAAGAGTAAACCAGGGGACGAAGGCTACGATCAAGGCCCCGATAAACAGCACGATGAAGTAAGGCAGATAGGCACGCGTCGCCTTTTCCACATTAACCTTCCCCAGTGCGCAGGCTATGAGAAAACCGATCCCGATCGGGGGCTGAAACAATCCGATCCCCAGGGCAGTGATCATGATGATCCCGTAGTGCAGCGGGACGATGTCGAAGTTCGCCATGATCGGGAAAAGGATCGGCGTGAAGATGATCAGGGCGGGAAGACCTTCGAGAAATGCGCCGAACACGACAAGGACTATGAGTGTTATCAGCAGGAAGGGAACGGGGCTTGAGGATATTCCCACGATCGATTTCGCAATCAAACCGGGAACATTTTCAGCCGCAAAAATCCACGAAAGCACTGATGCCGTGCCCACCAGAAGCAGTATCATCCCTGACATCGATGCCGTATTTACAAATATTGAGTACAGATCGCGCCACTGAAGCTCCCGATATACAAATATGCCGAGAACCAGCGCGTAAATGACCCCCACCATACCTGCTTCGGTGGGTGTCACAATTCCTCCGAGAATGCCGCCCAGAATGATGACGGGCGTCAGAAGAGGCAGGATTGCCCGCCGGAACGCAACTATTACCTCGCGCGCGGACTGCCGCCGCTCCAGAGGAATGTTTTCCCGCCTCGCCTGGATGTAGATAAGGAGCATGATGGGCACTGCCATGCAGGCAGCGGGCAGGAATCCGGCAATAAACAAGGCGGCCACGGATAGATTGGTCAGATTCGCCAGGACGACCATGGGAATGCACGGCGGAACGAGCATGCCCATGGCAGATGCCGATGCAACGATTGAAACGGCCTGTTCCGGGCGATACCCCGACTTTCGCATTGCGGGGATGAGTATGGACCCCATCGCGGAAACGTCTGCAACCGAAGCGCCGGAAATACCTGAAAAAATATATTCGCCCAGAACCGTGGAAATCCCGAGGCTTCCCCGTATATGGCCAACCAGCGCGCGTGCGAAGGCGACCAGGCGCTCCGTGATGCCTCCGGTATTCATCAAATCGCCCACGAGGATAAAAAGCGGAACGGCAAGAAGGACGAAAGAATCTATCCCGCTCATGATGTTAATCGGAACGATGGAAAGCGATATGCTTCCCCTCGAGACGATATAGACAACACAGGCAAGGCCGATCGCCATCGAAATGGGCGTGTTGATCATCATCAGGGCGACGACCACGAACACAAGGGTAATGACGAGGACCCCGGAAGGTACGTCCACATACTCCCCAACCGCCCATATTATGGCGCTAAGAACGATGACGCCGACAGCCGAAAAGCAAATGGACGTCCAGGCCCGGCGTTTTACGATCACATGCAACTGGAAAAGAAGGAAGAAGAACCCTACCGCGGGAATGGCCGCAAACACCCACCCCATGGAGAAGCCCATGGTAATGGAGTACGATTGGCTCATGTACGATACGACTACGATTCCCTCATACAACAGAAAAAGCGCAAAAGTCGTGACAAGGATTACGACGAGATCGCTCAGCCGTTGACGCATCGCGTCGGACATACGAGATACGACACTGTCTATGCTCACATGAGAGTGCCGTATGAGGGCGACGCCGGCACCGACAAAAACCGACCAGATAAAGAGATATCGGGAAAGCTCCTCGCTCCAGGCGGGCAAGTCCTGGACGAAATATCGACAAACTACCTGCAGGGTAATAACCAGACAAATGCCGACCAATAAGACTGCCCCCGTGAACTCGAGCAACCGGGTGAGCACTCCCGTCCGCCGGGACTCCTCCATGACGATGCCATCGGATGCGATGCCTTCCATCATCTCTTCCCCCATCCCTGCCGGTCACAAGCGCCGATCCACATATTTCCAATCGCGCGCATGCCCCCGGAACTTACAGTACGTTGTTTCGGCCACGTGTTAGCGACGATCTTCTCCCATACGCGTGTCCATTCGATTGGGAGCCCCCTGTAACGGGTGCATGCGATCGGGTTCCGGAGAGCAATTGCGTCGAAACGGATTTCGTCGATTTCCGGTTATCTCGCCAGGCAAACGTCCCCGGTTCCCGATCGTGGAAGCTTCACCGATTCGGTCCAAATTACTTGGCGTCGCCGGGGCCGAAATATACTTTCCCTTCCGGGTACATCTTTTTGATCTTTTCAACTTCCGCCAGAAGCTCGTTCACTTTGTCCGCGCCCCATTTTTCTCTTGCCTGGGCATAGACTACCTCAACCGCTTTCCTGAACGGGGCCAGGTCGGACACGTCATTGATCTTCATGCCCGCTTTCTCCATGACCTCCCGTTCCTTGGCTTCATTGGCGCCTACCAGCTTACGGTAGAAGGGGGCCGCTTCCATGGCGGCTTGCTGAACGGCTTTCTGATGTTCGGGGCTGAGCTTTTTCCAGGTCATCTCAGAGATGATGAGAGGGAGGGTACTGTATTGATGCTTGGTCAGGGACATGTATTTCTGAACTTCGTAGAATTTCGAAGCATGGATGTTCATGAACGGGTTTTCCTGTCCGTCCACAACCTTTTGCTGCATGGCCTGATAGAGTTCGGAGTAGGACATGGGAACGGCACTCGCGCCGAGCGCCTGGAGGATGTTGATCGACATCTCCGACTGCACAACGCGAATCTTCAGCCCCTTCATGTCTTCCGGTGTATTGACGGGCCGGACGTTATTTGTAAGGTGACGAAATCCGTTGTCCCAGGTTGCCAGGTAACGGATGCCCTTCGCCTTCAGAGGCTCGAAAACCTTGGTCACAAAAGGGGTATCCATGAAGGCATAAGCCTGTGAGTAATTGTCGAACAGGTAAGGGAGTTCAATCAGTTCCTGCAGGCGCTTGTCATCGAAGGTCGAAACCAGTCCGGCGGTGGTAACGTAGAAGTCCAGCGCCCCCATCGAAACCTGCTGCTGACAGCTTTGGTGCGTACCGAGGGAACCAGCCGGGAAAACTTCGATTTTGACTCCTCCCTTTGTCAGTTCATCCACTCGTTTGGCAAAGAAAAGGGAGGTATCGTGCCTTGGGTTGGAGGTAGGCTCAGAATGGGCCAGACGGAGGTTTACAGCTTTGGCCAGCCCGGTGGCGGGTGTAAATGCCGTGAAGCTCACTGCGAGGATTAGCGCCAAACACAAGACCGCTGTTCTTGATTGCATTGCAGATTCTCCCTTCTGTCATTGAGGAAAGTAGGTACGAAGAATCAAACTGGTGCTAATTGCCTGCCATTGCCTTTGGTAACTCTCAGCGCGGGCAGCGTCGAAATGCCTCACGCGCAAGGCTCAAATACTCTTTTCCGCCTCACGATCCCGGACCGGCTCGCGGCTTTAAGTCCAGGCCGCCTTATTCCTCGATCGGTTTGAAGACGGCCATGCTCCGACTCGTGCGGTCCGCGGGATCGAGGAACTTGCCGGAGTCGATAAGCATTCGGATTGCTCCCCTGTCTCGAGAAGAAACCTTCGTTTAAAGAAACAGATCGCCAAAAGGCGGTACAGAACTATTTAGAACGGGAATGAAATCTGTAGAGGGATTTGGAACATGGCCTGTATGTGGTCGCCACCCGCCTGGTTGCATGGTCGTGCTTCTCCCCGGCCCTGAGTAGAAGTTGAATTCTTGTATACACGAATACATAGAAGCCACATCTCAGAATCAAAGTCAAGCGAAAATTCCGATACGATTTGCTCAGCTTCGCATGGCGACCGTTACGTTGAGGCTCGGTTTCCCGACCGTGCCCCTCCGAAAGCCGCGGAGGTTGGCCCAGGCAGCGTCTTTCTGCCGGCTGGGTCCGAAGGACAGGAGGGCGGAGTTGAGTTCCTTACGAATAGCTTAGGGTGAAATCGACATTCGAACCCTCTTGCCTCCGGCACGGGCAACAAAAGGACGTTGCCCGTGTAACCCATGAGAATTCACTTCGATCCTGGTTGAAGTTTTAAGAGACTGGCCACATGCGCACTTCGCTAAATTCGTTTGACAAACCAGGTTTTTGTGTATACATGAATACAAAAATAATGTACCCGGTATCCTTTACCCATAACTGGGGATGAGTTCCATTATGAAAACGATCCTCGTAAAGGGGGACGGAATCGTTGAGGTTGTCGCCGGGCAGGTAACTACTCCCGGGGCTGTTTTGATCCGCGGTTCGAAAACCCTCGCCGTCGGGCGGGAAGCCGAAGAGCGCTGCCCCGAAGCCAACGAGATCATCGATCTTTCCGGCCAAATGCTCATGCCGGGGCTGATCGACTGCCACAACCACCTTTCCCTCGACCCGCGCCTGGATAATTACCTCCTGCGCATGAACGATTCGATCCCTGAACTCACCATCCGCGCGATTGAAACCATGAAGATCGATCTGCTTGCCGGCATCACCACTGCACGTTGCATGGGAGACAAGGGTTTTATCGACATCGAGTGCCGGAAGGCGGTCGCGGCGGGAATTATCGCCGGTCCCAGAATTCTTGCGGCCACTAGAGGAATACGCGCGCCGCACGGCCATGGTTTCGTGGGCTACCCGTTCAGCGGGGTAGAAAACGTCCGGCAGGCGGTAAGGGAAAACCTTGCAGCCGGGGCAGACCTTATCAAGGTCTATACCACGGGAACGGTCAGGAGCCCCCGAGGGCTCCCATCATATTTCTCGCGGGAAGAGATCCGGGTCCTGGTCGACGAGGCCCATCGCGCCGGCGTTCCCGTGGCCACCCACTGCATCGGAGGGCCCGAGCTCATGACGGCCCTTGAGACCGGGATCGACGTAATAGAGCACGGCTATTTTGCTTCCGACAGGGAAATCGATGAAATCGGAAAGCTCGGCAGGTGGCTGGTCATGACACCAAGTATATTCTTTACCGATGCCAGGATTCGGACTCTTCCGCCAAATCTGGTCGAACCCCATCTGAAGCAGCGCGAAGAAGTCGGGCAGCGAATGTCGGCGGCAATAAAGGCTGGAATCAAGTTCGCGGCTGGAACCGACGGCATGCACGGCGGCCTGGCGCAGGAAGTAAAATACCTTACGGACTTCGGGGCCTCCCCGGTTGAGGCCGTTCAGGCCGCTACAATTCGGGCAGCCATGGTGTGCGGAATCGAAGACGAGGCGGGCAGCCTCCAGCCCGGCAAAACGGCCGACATAATCGGGGTGAAGGGAAACCCATACGAGGACATAACGGCCCTTCAGCGCGTAGTCACCGTGATTCAGGGCGGGAGAACGGTCAAACTCGAACCCGGAGAAGAGCACTTGAGCGCCCGCGATTTTTCGCGCGCCAATCCGTGAGTTTTACTTTTTGGGGGCAGCATAAAAAATACGCCGCTGGTTCCCAAGGTCCGCCTCATCCGCATCAACCTTAGCAAAAAGGGGTTGAAAAGCTTCGAGATGGAAGGATTGGAAGATGCCCTGCCCTGAAGGGACAAAATAATTCCAGCCCAGGGTGGCGCTCCGCTGACCCCGGGCTGAAATTATTTAGCGCTTTCAGCGCAAGAAACAAGGAGCCCGCGCAACATAAGGCGGTTTTCGAGCTGCAAGCCTGTGGAAACGGATTCGGGAGGAACAGATGGAAAAAACGATTGGCATCGTAGGGCTCGGCCGATGCGGCATGCCGGCTGCTCAGAAATTCATTGAAAACGGCTACAGGGTTTTCGGATACGCCCGGAGGCCCGAAGTGATTCAGAAGTTTTCGAGCCTCGGCGGCGAACACCGGGCGAGCCCGGCAGAGGTGGCTGAAAATGCTCCCGTCGTCATCGTCATGGTTTTGAACGACGACCAGGTGATCGAGGTCATTTCCGGGCCGAAGGGCATTCTTTCGGGGATCCGGGAGGGCTCGACGGTAATCTGCATGAGCACCATAAATCGTGAAAATCTCGATCGCATGGCCTCTGAATGCAATGCGCGGAAGGTCAAGTTCATCGACTGCCCCTTCACGGGAGGCCCGGCACGCATCACGGCCGGAACGCTCACCCTGATTGCGGCCGCGCCGGAGGAAGTGCTTTCGCCCTGCCGTGAGATTCTCGAGGTTGTCGGGAAAATCACATACGCCGGAGCGACCCCGGGGATGGGCCAGGCGATCAAGCACTGCAACCAGCTTCTCGTGACGGCCATCCACGCGGCAACTGTGGAACTGATAACCCTGGCCGAAAAGACCGGCGTCGATCCAAAACTGGTCTGCGATGTAGTGGGCAGTGGTATTGGGGGCAACGACTACTTCCGCCTCCTCTCCAAAGCCATACTTGAAAACACCACATCACCGGGCGGAATGGGGCAGCTTTGGAAGGACATCAATATCGTTATCACTTCGAGCAGAAAGCATAATCTTCCGCTGCTCGTCTCATCGGCCGTTGCACATTACTTCAATATGTCGGTGGCCCAGGGGCTGGCGACGGAGGATTCGGCCCGTATGATGGACGTAATGCTCAAAATGATCCAAAAGTGATGCAGAACTGTCCGGGATCAGAGGGAAAAGTGGTTGGCGATTGAGTTATCACCGCGAAATCTGTTAGAATTTCAAATTCGATCGGAATCAGGTAATTACCGGGTTTCAAGGATACCCTAGCGAGCAGGTTGTGCATATGAGTCTTTTCAAATTTCCTCAAGCAGGCAGAACTGTGGGTCATCCGAAGTCCATTGCCGATCAGATTTACGAGATCCTCAGGACGGACATCATCAAGGGCGAGATCCAGGCCGGCAGCCGTTTATTCGAGGTTGAAGTAGCGAAGACGTTCGAAGCGAGCCGCACGCCTGTTCGGGAGGCATTCCGGCGCATCGAGCAGGATGGACTGGCCGAGCGGCTGGCCCAGGGCGGGATCCGGGTGATCCAGCTGGACGAACAGACCATCCACGATTTGTTCGATCTCCGCACGATCCTGGAAACACATGTGATAGAGCTGGCATGTGAAAGGATTACGGTCGAAGAAATCGCCATTCTAAAGCAGGTCAGGGCCCAGGCTTTCGAGTTGCTCAAGTCGATCGACCTGAGCAACGAATTCACGCTGAACCTGCTTTTCGAACTCAACTCACAATTTCACGATACCATATACAGCTCGACCCGCAGCAAGTTCCTCATCAAGGTGATCGTCAACATCCGGGCCGTGGTGCTGAGCATGCGGTCCCTCAGTATTCGGCTCGATTCGGTCCGCCAGGTCTGGGATGAACACAGCGAGCTGATCGACCACCTGGAGCGCAGGGATAAGAAGAAAGCCATAGAGCTGATCAACAAGCATATCGAAAACACTGCCGGCCAGATACTTTCGTACATCAGAAAGCAGCCGGTTGAGCAGTGAGCAAGCATTACGGCTCGCGCCGGTATATGCAAAAAAATCCCGCAGCCCAATTTTTTAATAATATCGCTGGTTCCCAAGCTCCGGCTTGGGAACCCCGCCCCCCGGCACACCTTCCGTTTTACCTCTTGCGCTTCGCGCCCGGATTCGAGAATCCGGGCTACTCACTTCGTTAAAGATAGCAGATCACTCAAACAATTCCTGAATTAGCGGCTTTCTTTCCTGGAGCGATAGTCCCTCAGGCACGGGCCATTCCGGCGGTACCGGCGCGGTCAGGCGAAGGGGTTTGCCTGTGGCGGGGTGTTTGAGCGTGAGCCTGTATGCATGCAGGTAAAGACGCGAATCGGGTTTTGCACCGTACATCCGGTCGCCCAGAACGGGGTGGCCTTCCAGTGCGAGATGGATTCTTATCTGGTGAGTCCTGCCCGTAAGGGGGCTTGCCAGGACCAGTGTGCGGGATTCTTCTCTGTGGAGCGTTCTAAATCGGGTCTGGGCCCTTTTGCCCTGCCCTTTCGGCACGGCGCTGTATCTGCTTCCGATCTTGCCGATATCCGAATCCGTCATCCATGAATCGCGGTCTATTCGGCCTTCTCCCCAGGCGAGATATTCCTTTTCGATCCGCTTTTCCTGGAAGATCTTTCCCAGTGCGTTGTTCACACCCTTTCGGAGCGCAAACAGCATGAGGCCGCTCGTGTCCCGGTCGAGCCTGTGATGGAGCGCGGCATAGGAATCCTTCTCTCCTTCGGCGCGGAGATAACGAAGGAGCGCGGCAAAGACGTTGTTGTAGCCGTCGTGGGGGACCTGCTGGCTGGGAATGCCCGCTTCCTTGTCGTATGCGAGAAGGAAACGGTCGCGGAAAACGATCCGGGCAGGGTCGAGTTCGTAGTATTTTCGTATTCCGCCCGGGGGGTAGTTTACGGAGATTTCCTCGCCGTCGGAGACCAAACGGGCAGGGTTTCCTTCGCCGCGCCCGTTCACATAAACGGAACCGAATTCAATCAGGGCCCCTGCTTCATCCCGGGAGGTTCGGAGAAATTCCGAAACAGCCCGATCCAGGCGGAGGCTCCCGTCTCCGGCCCCAACCCGCCATTTGAACCTGGGAGCAAATCCGGAAGCAGGGCCCGGATTTCGGCCGATCCCCGTCATTCATCGCCGCCCGGGACCGGATCCGACGCAGCAGGACCGGCAGCCTCGCCTTCCTGCTCGGCCATTGCCTGATCCATCATTTCATCCACATTGAAATCCTCGCCCATATCGTCACCCATTTCCTGGCTCATGGACTTCATCCACTTTGCCATGCTCTTGGGATCGTTTTCATCCAGGCCCGAAAGCCGGGACGGGTCTGCGAGCCGTTCGAGCCGGGTCTCCTCCGACATACGGACACGGACCCTGGACGGAACGCGTTCCGTCTGGTCGCTTCCGCAGTGTTCGCAGACGGCGGAAAATTCTTCGGAAACGCGAAAAGTGATGACCTCGGATTTACGCCGGCATTTCTTACAGCGAAATTCATATATGGGCATGATCTCATTTCCTTCCAAAAATGACCTGCAGTGAGCCTGGGTGCGAGAGAGGAACGCAAGAGCCGCCCCCACGCATAGAAAGTTGGGTACGGCAGCTTTTTCTCAGTGTCACGGTAGGAATGCCGGTTACCCGGCACCCCCCGCACAGATCCGTACGTGAGGAGTTACCTCATACGGCTCCTACCTCGAGTGAATGGCGTAAAATCGCACATTTGGATACGGGTGCAAT
>JAEZHY010000229.1 GCA_023416335.1 Pseudomonadota bacterium
AGCAGTGAGCAGTGAGCAGTGAGCAGTGAGCAGTGAGCAGTGAGCAGTGAGCAGTGAGCAGTGAGCAGTGAGCAGTGAGCAGAAAATATTCTGCTGCCTGACTCCAAGCTGTCAATACGCTGGTTCCCAAGGTCCGCCTTGGGAACCTCACCCCGACAGGCCAAATGATTTCAGGTACATACCCCACAGCCTCCGGCACCTCCGCTCGTCTTCTTGCGCAGGTGCGCACGGATTCGAGAATCCTGGCAACCCGCCTCTTATGAAACTTCATTCCAGCAGTGCCGCCCGCACCGCCGCGATCTGGAAAAGATGTACTTCGATCCTGAACGGGAAGCCACCTTACCAAAGAAAAACGGCAGCGATGTAGGGTGAGCAGAGCATCATCCTGCCCACCGTCCAGCCATCCCGATGAGCCTGACCCGAGGGGACGCATTGTGGGCACGATAGAACCCTGTGCCCACCCATCACCGTCCCCCCCTTATGAGTTCTATAAATGCCGGGACACCAGGATGTGTAAAATTTACGATATTTCGGAATTATTCTGATGAGCAAAACAAGGTGGTTGCGATGGAAATTCGAGTCTATTTATTCGCGATTTGAGGAGTGTCAGGTTGGAGATGTGACAGGAAGGACCCAAGTTATTTATGATCTAGCACAGGAGAGGCTTTGCCTCCTGACCAAAACCTCTCCTGCTCCGTACCGGAGCTATCTGCTACGCTCCACTTCGTCTACCACGAGCCCGCCGACAGCTCCGGCCGCGGCGCCTGCGGCAACACCCACGATAAGAGGCGCTCCCAGAATCGCAGCAGCCCCCAGCCCCGCAGCACCCCCAAACGCGCCGCCGCTTAAAACCCGCTGTTCCCGCGTGTCCATTCCGGCACACCCATATGCGCCGAAAATCAGGACAGCTATTAAAAGCCCCTTAAACAACCGCATCTTTTCCCCTCCTTATAAACCAAATTTCAGGCTGCATTCTCCGATGCGGGCCGGAACGACCGCCCATCCGCACAGCTCACCAGACAGTACGCAAGGGAATTTGCATCCCTCATTCCGAAGCTCCGGTGCAGCCTGATATATTCAATCCTGCGGTCGAATTTCGCAGGCGTCGTACAAATCCATTAATCCGGTCAAACGGAGAGAACAAATGCCGACCGGGTCGATCCATCCCCTCCGGAAAGGGAGGGAGGGGCCGAGAGTCCAGCGTCCGAGGGATTGTTCAGGGGGAAAAAGGGACGCTCGACTCCCGGCTCCCGGGGGGAAAGCTCTTCGCCTGCGCAGTTGGCGAAGAGCTTTGTTGGACTGCTATGCAGCCGGCCGGCACCGCGAACTCACATCGGCTCTCCGGTACACACCGGCTGTTTATGATTTTGGCCAGCTCAGCCAGCCGGAAAGGCTTCTCCAGGTATTCACATATTCCCATGCCTCTGGCTTCACGCTTTATTCTGGAGTCGTTGCATCCCGTCATCAGAACGAAAGGTAATTCAGGGTGCTTCATGGCTATGTACCGGAATAAATCCAGTCCCGATTCGCCGGGCATGTTAAGATCGGATATGATCATACAATACGTCGAGTTTTTGAGAAAACGCCGAGCCTCCATGGCACTATTGGCCCGATCGAATGGGATTCCGAAAGATCCTAGGTATTCGCCGATCAGGAAAAGCATGTCTCTGTCATCATCGACTATAAGTACTTTTGTCATTGCAGTAGTCCTTTTTGCATGAAACCCTGAATCCTAGAACACTGACGGAAGTCTTCCCCATCCTTCGATAAGGATATAAGCAAAGTAGAATATTAATGAAATGTAAACAAATTGATAGATAACCGAGAGCAACATGGAAGGCTTTTCATTCGTAAACACATTAGAAAACAGTGCCGTGTTGTCTGAGGACCTATCCGCTGTCATTAGTCACCCATTTTAATTCTTAGTTTTGAAGTATCGCCTTCCTAAAATTATCATCGTTCGCGCTGAAGATATTGCAACCGGCGTGCCGGCTTAAAAACGGCTGCTACGGCCGGTAATCTTCTTAGAATGCAAGGTGCAATTGTATCTTCAGGCATTCAAAGGTGTATTCATTTTTATACAGTCTTTCTCAAGGGGAACCGGCGCTTCCGGTGATGAGGCCTTCGGTCGAGCAGGTTTGTGAAGCGCTTATGAGCAGCATCCCCACCCTCGTACATGTCCGGCAGGGGCTCGCGACACTGCCCGCCGCCTTGCGCTCGGGACTAAACATGGGTGACACGGGCAACGTGGTTTTGGTTGCCCGTGCCGCAGGCAAGAGGGACGGTAATCTGCGCGAAGCCTTTTGTCCTCCGGACCCAACGGTAAAGCCTGTTGCCCGTGCCACCCGCAAACCATCGTTTCCTGTGGGGGGGCCCCAAGCGAGAGCTCATAGCCGTCAACTTAAGAGTGGGATTGTTTTGACGTGCTTACGTTTCCCCCTCCGCTGGTTCCCAAGGTCCTCCTTGGGAACCCCGGCCCCGGGAGCGATGAATTGCCCGCAACGACCCCGTCCACCCCGTCATTTTCCCGCAGATCGAATCCTCAACCAGGTGCCAGACAAATCTAGTCCACCGAAATCAATTCGCAATTCTGACGGAAAGGTGAAAGCTGAATAATAGGCGCGGCTTTTGTGAGAGGAAGCCGGAGCTTCCCAAACGGGGGTTCCCAAGCAAGGAGGGGCTGTTGCCCAAATCATCGCGACAGCCCCGAAAGGCTCGCAGAGCCCAGCCTCGTCATTCCGATGGACATCGGAATCCAGGCTTTGGGGCGGATTAATTGTGAATTCAAGGCCTTAAAAACTCTGGGTCTCGGCTCAAAAGCACTGCGGGATGACGGGGGCGGGAGCACGGGCGACACGGGCGACGTCATTTTGTTGCCCGTGCCGGAGGCAAGAGGGTTCGCCAGACAGTATCGATTCCAGTCATGCATCTTCTTTGTATGGAATTCAGTCCGCCCCTCCCGTCCTTCGGACCCAGGCAGCAAAAAGACGCTGCCTGGGCCACCCTCCTCAGTTCCACACCGGCACGGTCAGGAAACCGTGCCTCAACGCAAGGGGGACTGAAGTTTTCCATTCTCGTTCAATAGCGTCGTTGTCGCGGCAGCCTCGAATGACTTGCAAAGCCCGGCCTCGTCATTCCGGTGGAAACTGGAATCCAGGCACTTGGGGCGGATTAATTGTGAATTCAAGACCTTAAAAACTCTGAATCCCGGCTCAAAAGCACTGCCGGGATGACGGGTTGGGGAGCTTGGTTGCGAAATGCCCGCTAAAGAAGCTTCATCTCCATTTGGGCAACAGCCCCAAGGAGCTTGGGAACCGGCGGTTGGCTTAAGTTGACGCATATGAGCGAGAGCTTGGGAACCAGCGAGAACGACCGGCAGTAGTATGATTGAAATACAAACGCATGCAGACGTGTGAAGCAGTCTCGACCGCCTCACAATCATCTGCCAAAAGATCTTAGGGGGGTTTCGAACGGATTTACTTTTTGAAATCGGCCGGATTGAGATTGTACTTATGCAGAAGCTTGTAGAACTCCGCCCGATATCTACCCGCAAGTGAAGCCGCCCTGGAGATGTTTCCATTGGTTTCCGCGAGAACCTGCGTGAGATAGGCCCGCTCATGTTCCTGCCGTGATTCGTTTAGCGGGAGCAATTTCCTCACCGGCGGAGCATCTTCGCCTCCCAGGAAGAGGAATTCGGGGGAGAGTACCGAATTTGCAGAAAGAGCCACCGCTCTTTCTACGACGTTGGCGAGTTCGCGCACATTTCCCGGCCATCGGTAGAGCATGAGGCGCTGCATCACTTCGGGCGCAAAGCCCTGGATGTTCTTGCCCATAGACTTGTTAAAGTGCTGCAGAAAATGATTTGCCAGGAGTGGAACGTCTTCGATGCGCTCCCGAAGCGGAGGCAGAGTAATCGGTATAACGTGGATGCGGTAATAGAGGTCTTCCCGGAACCTGCCTTCACGGATGGCCTTCATTAAATCCTGATTGGTGGCGGCTATAAGCCGGATGTCCACCCTCAGCGGCGAGATCCCGCCGACGGGATAGAATTCCCGGTCCTGGATAGCACGCAACAGCTTAACCTGGAGAGCCGGGGAGAGTTCCGCGATTTCGTCCATGAAGAACGTCCCGCCGTCCGCCTGCTGAAGCAAGCCTTTCTTCGGCTGCTCGGCCCCCGTAAATGCACCCTTCACATGGCCGAAAAGAGCGCTCTCCAGAAGCCCTTCCGGTATCGCCCCGCAGTTTATGGCGACAAAAGGCCCTTTGGAACGGGGGCTGCTCAGGTGAATGGCCTTCGCCATCAACTCCTTGCCGGTACCGCTCTCCCCGTAGACGCAGACCGTCGAATCCGTGGCGGCGATCTGGGCAATCTGGCTCAGGATCTGCTGCATCTTTTCACTGGAAGCCACGATACTTTCGAAATGATACCGCTCTTTCACCATGTGGCGGAGTCGGTCGACCTCTACCTTCAGTCTGCCTACTTCGAGGGCTTTTTCAATGCGGTAAAGGAGGTCCTTTGCTTCGAACGGCTTTGTGAGGAAATCATAAGCCCCCTTTTTCGTAGCATCGACCGCGCGCTCGATCGTTCCGTATGCAGTGAGGATTATCACCGGCAGATAGGGCTGAATCTTCAGCAGCTTTTCCATCAGCTCGATGCCGTTCATATCTTCCATTTTGAAGTCGAGGACGGCTGCGCTGAATACGATATCGTTAGCAAAACTAAGTGCCCCTTCACCTCCACCCGCCAGAGTGACCTCGTAACCGGCCCCTTCGAGGCGGGCCTTCATCAGCGTGAGCAGACCCGGATCGTCGTCAACTACTAAGATTTTCTCTCCAGCCATAGGAATCCTTTAATACAAGAGCCCACGC
Source organism: Pseudomonadota bacterium (assembly GCA_023416335.1). The sequence goes on from JAEZHY010000229.1 coordinate 4,870, forward strand.
TCTTTTTTTTCAATTTCGATGTCGATTTGCCTCGAGCGCTCGATCTGTGCCTTAAGGTCCTTGATAGTGTCTTCCCTGGCCCGGAGTTCCTCCTCCAGGCGCTGCCGATCGGCTTCCCAATCATTTTCCTGGGCGGTTTCGGCCTGCTGCCTATTCATTTCCGGCGCTGCCTCCCCTTCCTGCCTGCTCACCGCCGTGTCCTTCGGTTTTGCTTCCTCACGGGGCGCACGTTTCTTTGCTTCGGCGCTGCTCTTCTTTTTCATGATGTCGAGCCAGACCTGTGCCTGATAAGCCCAGGGGCTCTGCGGAGAGCCTTTGATCAGGTCTTCGAGATATTTCACGCCCTTTGGAGGGCTATAGTATGGGCTCTTGGAATAACAGTAGACAAAGCCCAGGTTGAGGAGTGCGGCAGCACAATGCTCCGGTTCCGTACAGCCCTGGATGGTACTTTCGTTTTCAGCAAGGAAAGCCGCATAATCGCCGGTCTGCATGGGAACCTGAGGAGGAAACAGCGGAGGAGGCTGAAAAACCTGAACAGGCCGGGTGTCGGGAGAGGTCGAGCAGCCGGACAGCATAAACAGCAGCATGGCTGAAATGCATGCGAAAGTGAAAAGACGGATTTGTGGCATTCTGTCACTCATTAAAGGCCCGCTTCGGAAAGACGAATTGGGAGCCATACGATACAGGTTCCGGGACGGCCGCAACAGGGAGTGTGAAATGGAAAGCTGCGCCTTTGCCGATTTCACTGTCCGCCCATATCCTGCCTTTGTGCGCTTCAACAATATGTCGGGCTATAGCCAGACCGAGCCCGGTGCCCTGTTGACTTCTATGGTTCGAACCCTGGTAGAAATGCTTGAAGACTTTCTGGAGCTCTTCCTTCGGAATTCCGGGACCTTTGTCGGAAACACAGATCTCCACCTCGCGTTCCTGCCCGGATCCGGATCTCCGGACAAAAGCATCGATGCCGATTTCAACCCCCTCGGGAGAAAACTTAAGAGCGTTGCTCAACAGGTTGTCCAAAACCTGCTGCACCCGCCTCTCGTCCGCGTACAGCATCGGGAGATCCAGAGGAAGATTCGTCCTGATCTCGATCGAACGTTTCCGCGCGATCAGGTCGACCGCCTGCACACTATTCTCGATCAGATCGCCCAAATCGCACATGGTAAATTCATAATCCATCATCTCGGCCTCCATTTTGGAAAGGTCGAGGATGGATGTGATGCTCTGAAAAAGACGCTGGCTGTGGTTGCGGACGACTTCGAGTATCTGGCGCTGATTATCCGTAAGCGGCCCGGAAATCCCTTCGAGCAGAAGAGCCGTTCCCTCTCTTATCGCAGTTAGCGGCGTTCGAAGTTCGTGCGAAACATGGGCCGTAAAGTCGGCCTTCAGGCGGTCCAAGCGTTCGAGTTCCTCGGACATCCGGTTGAAAGCCGCCGTCAACTCCTCAATTTCTCTTGGCCCCTGCAAATGCGTGGAACGCCTGAATTCGCCCTTTCCCACATGGCCCATCTCACGAGCCAGTTTCTTCAGAGGACGGCTTACCCCGCGAGCGTGCATAAAGGCGAAAAACAATGCGCCTGCGATTCCGGACAGCATAAGCCAGAACATGACGTCCGCCGCCGACGATGCATGATCCCGCGCCAGGGCTGTCTTCGCAGATGTCGCCTGTTCCCTCAGCCGAATGAGTTCATTCGCCTTCTCGATGATGCTCTCACTCGCTTTGGATCTGGTTGCCTCCGAAACGGTTCCGCCGGCGATAAGTTCATTTATCTCCTGGCTGTAGACCGCATGGAGAATTCCGATTTCCGTCGTGAGTTCCTTCTCCCGGTCGGTATCGATGATGCCGCTTATTTTCGCCAGAGCGTCCCGGAAATCTTCATTGCTCTTCACATAGGCTTCCTGGAAGGACTGGTCTCGTATCAGGCCGAACTTCTCACCATTGCGCATCTCGGCCAGGAAAGACTTGAGGAGCCTTTTTCCCTCGTTGATACAGGCCGCGTCCACCGTGAGCGCCTCGGTATTGAGCTTGGAAACCAGGTGGAGCTTGGCCAGGGCAAACAGGCTCACAACCAGCATGAGCACAATTAAAGAGCTTTGAGCGATCATCACTCGCGAGAAGATCGTCAGCCGCATGTCTTTTGCTCGGGATATTAGTTTTGAAATCTGCAATCCAACCACCTTGAGGCGGATTGGATTTAAATTATTGGATGAAAGTGACTTGCTGACAATAATTTATTTCCCGCCTCCATGTCAATCCCGGATCTAAGTTCCAGAACTGTGCCACGAAGGAGCCCTCCTCTCTCCGGGAATTGCCGGTCCGTAGACCTCAAACCCTCGAAGGGAGCCGTTCCACAGGTGGATTGCATTCAATCCGAATCATGAAAATTCCAACGAATTCAATCAGGCAGAGGCAGCACAGGTGCACCCAAAACCCTACACCCATGCAGTCGAAAGCCTGCACCCGAGTATGGTGGATTTGACTCCGTTTGGCAACCCCGATGATTCGAAAAGATGCTTATTTTTTCAGAAACCGGAATTTAATTCTCTTTTCAGAAAGAACAACCATGGACCTTGGAATTGCAGGAAAAGTCGCCGTAGTCACAGGCGGGAGCAAGGGGATAGGCAAAGCCGCCGCAATCGCCCTTGGCCGGGAGGGGTGCAAAGTGGCCGTGCTCGCCCGGGGAAAGAATTCATTGGATCGGGCGGCGGAAGAAATCGGTGCTGCCGGAGCGGATGTTCTGGCGATACGGGCGGATATGACGGACCCGGGCCAAATCGAACTTGCCGTCAGGACTACAATCTCCCGGTTTGGAACGATTCATATTCTCGTCAATAACGTCGGCAGCGTTGGCAACGCGGGACTATTCGAAGAATTGACCGATCGCGACTGGCAGGAACTTTTCACCTTGAACGTCATGTCCGCCGTGCGAATCACCCGGTTGGTGCTGCCCTATATGAAGAAACAGTCGTGGGGACGAATCATCAATATCGCCTCAGAGTCGGGTATCCAGCCCGATCCCTTTATGCCCCATTACAACGTCACGAAGGCAGCGCTCATAAACCTTTCCAAGAGCCTCTCGAAGGCCTGTGCCCCATTCAACATCCTGGTGAATACAGTTTCGCCGGCGTTCATCCGAACGCCCCTGGTGGAGGAATTCATGGCGCAGACCGCAAAGGCGAAAGGGATAACGCAGGAAGAAGCGATAAGAGATTTTCTCGAGAAGAACAGACCAAACATTGTCCTGGGCCGCCCCGGCTCTTCGGAGGAGACTGCGGCCGTGGTTGTCTTCCTGGCATCACAGCAGGCTGCGTTCGTGACGGGTTCGAATTACCGGGTGGATGGCGGTTCGGTAGCGAGTTTGTAGAAAGAAATCACCGAGAAATTGAAGCTCCTAAACAACGAAGGGCCTGGAGCAGCAGAGGCGCAACCAATAATCGAAAGATTTTGTTACCGCGAGACGGACGAAAAACATGGAAAAACAACATCATAGGGCCGTAGACAACTTAAGGGCTTGCAGCAGCCCTAGTGAGAGAATTGGAAAGGTCACCTTCCATCGAGAGCTATTTGCGTAAGTAGACTCAAGTACGGTACAGACTCGGGGCTGCCTTCCGCCGGCGCCCACGGAGCCATTTCCTCTGAAGCCGGGGGAACATACGGACCCGGTTTCGCTTCGAAGAAAAGAGCCCCCTCTTCTAAAGAAATAATCGTGTGCCAGGTATCGGGCGGGATGTCCAGCCCCGCAAGGTTCCCGTCCCCGCCAAATACATATACGCCAATAATCTGGCCACAATCATCGAACGTTAACACGGCCATCTTGCCCCTGAGGGAAATACAGCATTCGGGCTTTCGAGTTACGGAGTGTCTGTGGGGTCTGACGTAGGAACCAGGCTCGATAGCATTGAGCATGCGTTGGCACGGCTCATCGTAATTCGAATGGAGGTTGAAGTTTTTTCTCAAGCGTGGACTCTGCGTGGCTTCAGCAGATAACGAATCGAACAGGGCAGAATCCAGGATTTTCATTTCAACTCCAGGCAATTAGTCGACTATCACTCCGGTTGCTTGTACGGGGAGAGGTCGTTAAGCCCGGTAACGGAAATCATCATCAGTTCCCCTTCACAAATTCTGCACTCACCGGTTTAGATCTCTCACTTATCTCCGGTCAAAATCGAGGCGAGCTTTCGGAAATATTGAGCCAGCACCCGAAGGATGCATACCCCTTTGATTCTTATGATGCACTCTTCCAGGCATTTGGGGATTGAGACAATCCTATCGCCCTTGATTGCCAGCAAAACCGGACATTGCTTCATAACTTGCCTTTTCTCCAAGGTTCATAAGCCGGGATTTACAGAAGGATTATCCGGAAATCGTTGTTCGGACAAGTCATAATTAGCACATCCGGATAGAAAGTCCCTATGCCGGGCGAGACCATTCCTCTGCCCGCCTTTTCGGAGCTGCATCTGTGCGGGTCCGGTTCAGTGCGAAATTTGAGATCCTGGAATTGAACAGGATTTGTGCACACCGGCAGTGAACGTCAATGGAGCCGGATTCAGATGGTTCAGGAAATGATCGGTCTACAAAAGGAGCGGCACGAATAATCGCTCAGGGCACGGGTGGTATCCTAAATTCATGTCAACAAGCATCAGAGTGCGGAAAGAACCGTGCGACTTTGAGCAGCCCAGGATATCCGGACCAGGGATCCACTCTAATCTCTCAATTGATTTATCGCAAACCAGATGGTAGCATATAAATACTTACCTAATTCCGAATACTTGGAACAGACGTACAAATAAACAAATATGCGGCATCATTGAAAATGCGGCATAATAGCTCCTGAATAAAAGACGATTTCCTCTTTAGGTTGCATGAATACCATCACCCATTGTGTTTAAGCCGGGAAGATTCAGCCTGGAAGGTCATCCGAGGGCTGATCTAAAGAAGGAGTCCTTCCAACCGAGTTAGACTTCCACTTCAACTGAAACACGGCTGCCGCCCTTCGTCTCAAAGTAGTGCGGGGGCTTTTTACAGGAGACGAACATGAAGCGGATTACAATGATTTCCATGTATTTATTTATACTGGCCTTTCCCTGTTATTCCTATGGTCAGGGCGAATTCTCGTGCAGCTTTACTGTAAATCTTCCGCAGGGATGTATCGACGTCGGGGGCATCAACGTGTGCGGCCCATTTAAGGTTCAAGATATTGAGATCATTGAGGAGAGCACTGCAGATATACTTGGATCATGCACATTCGGGGAAAGCAACTCGGCCACAACCGGCTTGATCGCACCCGGTTATCAGTTCTGGAGCGAGCGGAACGGAGGAAGCATCAACGTATCGTCTCACCAGGCAAACCTTCCTGTGATTCGTGCCCATATCGTCAGAGCGAGCGACAACCTTTCCATCTCCTGGGATTATTATCATGCAAACGGCGGTCTGAATGGACCTGGCGGAGCAGTCTATCCCGACCCTTACCAGAACAAGGATTTCGAATTTGCCGGGTACAAAAAGCTCACTTTCACCACTTCCGCATCCAAGGATTATGACTGGATGCTCAAGCATGCTCTCGAACCGCTTCGCAACGCCGGGTACACGGCTAATCTCCACAGCTTTACGGCAACTTCTCCGGGATTTACAGCCGAAATAGGCGTCTATGACACCCTGGATGGTCGCGTCCTGCTGGAAGAGAACGTGATCAAAAAAGAAGGTTGGAAGGTTAAAGCAGGGGACGGCACGAAAGGCAACCGTGGGACCTACATATACACACAAAAGTATAAGGGGACTGTAAAGGCCGTTTTGCCCTGGCCTGCTCCATTCCAGGGCTATAAGTTCTGGGAAATCACTGCCCAGGTCACATTTGAACAAGACCCGAACGCAAGCACCAATGAAGTGGACGTCTATAATACAACCTCCGACGGCACCATAACTCAGATAATGTATACGGGGACCCCGATCTGTCCCGGCCCCCGATTTACCGATACGTACCCCACTTTTCCGGGAGACGGCGTCCTGTATATCCGACGCGGCAACACCCCGCTCCAGTATCAGGCCGATGCATCCATCTCGGCACTGACGCCGATAAAGGAAAAAAACTACACATGGTGCTGCGGTGGCAGTTGTGAGAACGAGACACTAGCGAGAAACGAACAGGAACACCAGTGGCTGGAAACGGGACCTTCAGATCAAACTGCCTTGTCCGACGGCACACTCAAGGGGAAATATGATAGTACGAACAATACGGGCAGCTTCGAATGGGATTTGAAGCCTGTGGATAATTCTTCAGGAGGCAGTATGCCGGCGCTTCAGCTGTTGCTGAACGATTGATCTGCAGCTGAGGAGGATAACAGTATCGCATCGCCCCGCACGCAACTGTTGCCTCATAAAGGCTGGATCGTGCGCTCGAAGGGCCATGTCGGATACCTGTCTTTTTCGAAAACCGGCTCTGTGATGCTCCGGATTTTTCCGGGGCTGCTGCCGGCAGCGCGCGATGCGAGGGAGCATCCTATGGCAGTGTTACTAAAGATACTCCTTCGCTATTGAATTTCGTAAATATGCAAATACGTTCCGTCGACATAATTTTGCCGCACCGCATTTGAAGGCTCTGGGGGCAATAGCGCCTGTAAATACTCATTCACAAGCCACCACCAAAAGAGTGTTTACGTTCAGGAATGCGGGCACGAGGAATGAAGAGGCCGTGAGGTTTGTGAGGCTTCCTGCACAGACAGACTTGCACTTTGGTGACTTAAGATACTCAGTGCAATTTAACTCTCAACAAAAATTGAAAAGCGAAAAGACGCGGCCAAGTCTTTGCTAATGGACTCAAGAAGGAAAAAACATTCCTCTTCACCTGTGCATAGCCGAAACACTTAACAACATCATATCCGGCATCCGTACATAGTTTCTTAATACTGCTTAGAGTAAAAAACCGTAAATGTGTTGCATCCATGATCCCGCCTTCCGGATCATACTCAAATATACCGAAAAGCAGTTTTAGTCTCTGCTGAATAAATGCAATATTAGGTACGGAGATCAGTATTTGCCCATGCGATTTAACGAATGGCTTTAGCTGTGAGAGAATCACATCTGGATTGACAAGGTGTTCCAGGACATCGGCGCAGATAATGAAATCATATTTTCCTTCTATCTGCCTGCCCAAGCCGTCATTATTTAGATCAACCAGGAATGTTTTCCTGTAGCCATTCCTGGCAGCTTGTTCCAAGGCTTCCTTATTATAGTCAATGCCGTCCACGATGCAATTTTTTTCGTCTATAAGTGCTTTCCCCAGGTTGCCCGTCCAAGATCCTACATCCAGGCAAAAAGAGTTGTTTTCGACTGCTTCAAAAATCTGTCTGTTAAAGCTTCTGTCATAAGCCTCTACAGGTTGTCCTGCTCCCATATAGGGTACTCCGCTTCCCATGTACACATCCTCCCGTGGAATTACATGATAAGCAATACTCTCAAGATAGTATGGTCGCGGCGGGTAGCAATTCCGGGAAACTCGCGTGGACACCTCGCCGTCCGGCTGATAGTTCCGCCTCTCGGGCTTGTAGAGGAATAAGTGCACATGTGCACATTATCGGAGTACCAAATGAGAAGTCCGAAACCGTTACCGGTTCCGGTTTTTTCAATCGGGGCGAGAGGATTCGAACCTCCAGACCCGAAAAAATTCCCCGCCATTTCAACTAGTTAAATCCAATCAAAACCATAGCGGTATGCGGCCGGTATACGTGCACCTGTTGTGCTTTGAGAAGGTGAAGTGAGAAGTGCGCGCATGGAGTCCGGATCGGCCATGGAAGGAGGCATTGTGAAACAACAAAAGCCGATAGTCAACTCAGAAACTGCTAAGCAATTGCCCGGAAAGGTCAAGCTAACCCCAGAGGAAGAGGCACTGGTTCTGAGATTAAGAGAGAACCGGAAACAACGGGCTGTAGCCCCAAAGTTCCGCACTATCGATGATGAACCGGGATTCGCCCCTTTCTCGCCAAACAAATCCAAGGAGTTATGGGAAGCAAGTCTATTGGAGGCATGCGGGTCGTCTGACGTGCACTTTCAGTGTTTGCTGATGATGGAGTTGAGCTCCCTTTGGATGGCTCGGACCGACAAGGAAAATCGGCTCAATGCATCGTTAGCAGCTATGGCCGGCTTGGCCCCACAGAATGAGCTTGAGGGGATGCTGTGCTCTGAGATGGTCGTATGTCACATGATGGCAATGGAAAGGCTTTATGGGGTCAATGTGGACGGACAAACCCCGGACGGCGCCGACAAGAGGATCAATCAAGCGAACAAGCTCATGCGCACCTACCTCATGCAGGTTGAAGCTCTGCAGCGGCTTCGCGGCAAAACTACGCAACAGAAGGTGATCGTGGAACATGTGAACGTTGAGGCCGGCGGCCAAGCAATTGTGGGCGCTGTCTCTCAAATAGGGCGGGGGGGGAGGGGGAGCATTGAAAATAACGGCGAAGGACCCCATGCAAAGCGGCGGGAAGCTACAAAACGGTAACCCTTCCGGAGATCCGTCCAAGGCCCCTCGATGCGGGGCAAGAACCAGGCAGGGAACCGCTTGTCAGGCTCCAGCAATGCCGAACGGGCGTTGCAGAATGCACGGCGGCAAAAGCACGGGGCCGAAGACGATCGAGGGCCGTTACTTATGCAGTATGGCGCGATTTGTACACGGAAACTGTGTCAAAGACGAACTGAACAACCGGAAGGTATTACGCGAACTTATGAAGAGATACAGGGATAGAGCGAAGGGATTTTGAACACTGGGCCCGGAGATCTATGGCAAAGCTGCAATTACACAAACAGCAAACACCAAATTGAAAAAAGGAGAAACAAAAATGGCTGGCTACAAGAAGATTTCGGATTATGCTGCTCTTACCACTCTCGTCGGAACCGAGAAACTGTTGGCTGACACCGGGAGTGAATACAGATCGGTCGCCATTGATCTGATAAAAGAACACATCGCTGAAATTCTTTCCATCGGATCTGGAACCTACACGCCAACCCTGGGCGGAACTTTCGACTCGTCCACTGTTTACGACGCTCATTACACAAGAATTGGCAACATCGTGTCGGTGTCAGGTAAAATCGATCTGGATGCGGCCAATACCTCTCAGAGAGTGTTTAGACTTTCGTTGCCGATACCGTCTAATTTTGATGATACTGACGATTGAGCGGAACAATCATCGGGATAGCTTTTGGCGTCGCTAATTCCACCGGCGTGTGCTGGGCTGATTTTGGTGGTGATTGTGCCCTGTTCACGTATACACCGGCAGGATCATCCACTACAAATTTGACCTACTCCTTTATGTACGTAATAAAATAAGGACCATGGCTTTTACCCCGAAGGGCAACCTTTGGGGTTTTGAGTCACCTTGGCGTACTTCCGCATGTCCTATAGAAATCCTAACCTAACCAAGGGCAACTGGATGCAGATAGGAGGGGTCAACGGGCGAGATGTGAGAAATCAAGAATCAACAGTTCCGAGTGAGCCCGGACCGCCCCTCCGGGCTTTCTCTTATACAGGTCCACGGGCTATGCGAGCAGAGGAAAAGAATTTCGCCACCAGTACGCGCGCGCGAAGAGCACTCCGGGGGAAATTCCAGGGGATGTAGCTTTCCCCCCTTTTTCTTTTATAGCTGCGCAAAAATTCGCTTCAACCTGTTGGACGATGAAACATACCGGCCGGGACAAGATCGTCACTCCTGATTAAAAATTGACGGTAATTGCATATGAATCCGAAGCAGCCCGATCCGGTAAGTTGCCCCTCTGAAGTTGATAGGAAAGTTCTTTGTCATTTCTACAACTCTTGTTTGGAAATAACCCTCCGGAACGGTTGGCCCGGTTTCTCTTGTTCCGAGTGCCGGGCTTTTGAATTCGAGCACCCTGAAGACCCTGATTGGTGGGCTGCTCAAGGCGAAAAGTCCCGGGAGTTGCTGATGAATGCCGGGCTGTTCCCGCGGTGGATCGTGGAAAGGTATAGAGCCAGGCGGCAGGAAAAATCCTCTCCTGCAGACGAGAAAAGAGACCCGGAATTCCAGCTTCAGTGATTCGTGGAGAGTCTATAAGCTGTGGTGATTTTTTTCAGGTTCAAATGAACCCAGTGCCTTCCTTGCAAGCCCTTTTATCCTTGGCCCGTGTAGTTTCTGGACTAACATCTCGCCCTAGGGCTTCAGCGAATGGGCGCAGCTCTGCAGCACCACAATGGACTGTCTATCCAGTGTGCCTTTATGAGGACAGACCACAACAAGGATTGCAGGAAGGTGCGACCGGATTGTACCCACAAATAGGCGGTGATCCGTGATCAAGACTTCATTGAACACTTTGATGTTTATTCCAACGACTTCTTTGGTTCTGTCCGGAAGGGTGATCAATACAGCAGACGAGCGACTGCGATACCTATCAGCGAGAGAACGGCAGAGAAAGTTACAATCACGACAAGGCAACCTTGCCCACCCATCATCATGCGGCCGAGTTTTCTTTGTCTTCCAGATTTTGTAAGAGGTATTCCAATTTGCCGAGAGATGCGACCCTTTGCAGATGATACCCCGAGCGCTCTCTTCCAGGAAAACGAAAATCCATATGTGCGGTGTCGCGCCATGATTCATTCCTCATCAAATAGGTTCCTTGATCTTATACCCCCAATGCCGTCGCTATTGTTTCCCAGGGGATGAACTCACGAAACGCTACACTAGATTAGTTAGGCGAGATTCCAAAACGGGTCCTCTTTCCAATTGCTCGGGAAACCCATGATGCCAGAGCTTATGATCGAGTGTTTCTCCAGCAGGGATGCAAGGCGATGCTGCCATCTGGACCCGTCAGCAATAACGCGCATAAGCGTATAGAGCATAACGGCTTGCGCGAAAAATTTGTCATTTCTGCTCATTAATTTCTGGAGCGAACGGAGAGGAGTTGGCTTTATGCTAAAGGTTCTGTTCCACAGGGTGGCATGGTGAGCGCACAGATTTCGTAAATACGCTAAGGCATGTAACCACGATTCAATGACGTAATGGTTTATGCCGAATGGCTTGCAAATAGCTTTTTGAATACTCCGATCCGCCAGCTTGGAATAGATCCGAGAGAGAGTGCCAAGAGAGATGACTTCCACAACCATCCAACTCGGAGGTAGTTCGGGATGACAATATGTTTTGAAATAATGGCTGATAAACTCCTCCTTATCCCGTCGCATTAGTTCATTCTTTATCTTTTCCAATATCTCTTCATGTAAGTTGGTGCTTACAAAGTGTTTCGGGTCTAAGAACCAATGGGCGCCATGGTGAAGGCACAATGTGTTAGAAATACAAGCACGAAAAGCGACCTCGATCCGTTCTATTGCGTCCATTACCAAGATGCGAAGTTCTCTGTCTAAGATGTAGGCTTCGAGGACTGTCTTGAAAGTAGTCCTCGCCGCAAAAGTGTGACTCGGAGAGAGACCCCTCTCATAAAATGCGTGGAAATAGCCAGATAGTCTGTAATAGCCAATGAATTGCAGATAATGAATTGCTTTTCTCGGCTCGGCAATTTGGAGTCCGCGGGATTCCAAAAGTCTTAGCTGCTCATCAAGCGAGAGTGGAGGCTTGCAGAAATGCTGGTCGGGTGGTCCATGCATAAAAAAATACCCGCCGGGGTGCGCATCGTTGAGAGGCGTGGCGGGTGCGTTGAAGTATATATCGTATTCCCGCCGCCAAAAGTCAAGCGATTTCAGCGTTAATTTTTACGTATCAAAAAACGTGACCATTTTTGAGGATAAATTTCATTTCATTTAAATCTTGAACCTGAAATTAGTCAAACAAAAACCACAGCGTTTTTCAGAGCGTTTTCGCGGACCGTTTCACGAGGGGCCTTTCCAGAATTGACAAAACCGAAACGTAAATAATTTCTCATTTTCCAGCTCTTAATTGACAGATTTCATTTATACTTCCTCGAACAAGTCCTTCACCTTCACCCCGAGATGTTTGGCAATTGTCTCCAAGGTTTCGAGTTTACAAGATGGAAGCGATTGGTCTTTCCGGGCTCTAAGCAGTGTCCTCTGAGGGACCCCTGATCGCTTGATAAACTCTGACAGTCTAAGTCGCCTTTCCCAAAGAAGATGTGAGCCGGGTAAGATATCGCTCCGAGATGAAATCTCATGCGGCGCTTCAGAGCATCTTTGCCTTCCAGGTCCGGTATCGAGTGCCGTTCATTTGGGCCGGAAACAGAGCTGGCGCCGAGTATGTGACATTCAGCCTGCTTGAAAAATATTTGGCGGAAATTCAGAAGCGGTTCGAGATGGCGAACAAACTTCAGAGCACCAAGGCATAGGACGATCGGGGAAACCCAGCGAAAATGAAACCTTGCGCCTCGACATACGGACCCCTTAACATGCTTTCTGTACTGACTACAGAAGAAGGAGGCATGTGTATGAAGGGGCGCATCTACACCGAAGAAAAGTGCTCTATCTGCGGTTCGAAGATGAAGGAGGACCGCAACCGCTGGGCCGTCTGTTGTCCGGATCATCCAGATGAGAAGGCAAAGACTCTTGTTGTGTGGTTCGGCCGTAAGGTCAAAAGGCGCTTCAGCGACGATGAGAACTCCGATTTGGCCTATCGCAAGGCATACCGATGGCTGGAGAGCCTGCGCGAAAGAGTCGATGACGGCGTGTTTGACGAGCGGGAATTCCAGATAGGAAACCCGCTCGGCTTCTCAAATCTTGTCAAAAAATACCTCAAAGTGAAAGAACTTGAGCAGCAACGTGGGCTGCTTGCAAAAGGATCTCTGGTGCATATCCGCCATGATCTGAATCTGGCCTGTGAAAGCTTCGGAAATCGTGTCGTGAAAGAGATCATGCACGACGACCTTCAGCTTTTCCTTTTGCGACTTGAGGGACGCAGTTCGAAAACGATCAGCAACATCGCCTGCAACCTCCACGCTTTCTGGATGTGGCTGAAAAAGACAAAGAGACTGAAGGCTGACGACATTCCCGAGTTTCCCGAAATCGAATTTGAACTTGGATGGCGAAACACGATCGACAAACAGACGCAAAACCGCATCCTCGAAGAAATCAGGAAGTCCACCGAGAAAAGCCCGCGGCTCTACCTGGCTTTCCAATGGCTCTGTACGTACACATCGATTCGACCTGATGAGCTGAGGGGCATTCTTGAATCCGACATCAATCTTGAAACCGGCTTCGTTACGATCCGGCACCACAAGACGAACAAGAAGACCAAGAGCCCGAAATTGGTTCCTCTCCTGGATGAGGACATTGAATTCATGCGCACGCTTCCCAAAGGCATGCCGAACGTGCCGTTTTTCAGGCATGATGCATCAATAAAAGGGAAGCCGCCCAATACGCCATTTGGGAACCGCATACTCCGGAAGGTATGGAATCGGGCCTGCAAGAAGTTAAACGTAACCGGAGTTGACCTTTACGGAGGCTGCCGGCACAGCACACAGCAGTACTATCGTCAGTTCATGAGTACGGAAGATTGTCAGAGGCTCTCGCAACACACCACGTCGAAAGCGGGATTGCGTTATCTCCAGATTCAAAGGCAGGAATTGGTAGGTGGTTACTCACTTGCCAGGGGCGGTATACAGCAGGCTGCCGGTATACGTCCGGTATACGGGAGATCAAATGTTGTCGATCTTAAATCAGCGAAATAACAGGGGATTCCAATCGGGGCGAGAGGATTCGAACCTCCGACCCCCTGCTCCCAAGGCAGGTGCGCTAACCAGGCTGCGCTACGCCCCGATGAAACTAACTTAATTACCATGCACGGAATCTAAAGGCAATATGCAAGACGGCCGTTGCGAAGGATACCAGGAAAACCGGCACGAATCTCGTCTACGGAGAGTTTCGGTGTCGGAAACTTTAAGAAAGAACTGCCGAGGTCAGTCATAAAACAATGTCAGGGGGTATTGCCTCTCTGCTCACCTTTATTGCATCCCGAGACACGGCCGATCACACATCAAATCAATCGCGTTTTCCGGGATCACACGCCTCAAAATCACTGGCCGTGCACGCTCCGCGTCTTGATCGCGCAGAGTTCCGCATAGGCAGCATCGACAAGGTCCTGCGCACAAATCATTCCATCTGTGAGCGTTCCGACCCCGATAGCCGTCGTGATGAGGATCGCCGTATTTCCGTCCCTGTAAGGGGCTTTGCGCATTGTTGACGAAATATAGGGGATGACCTCCCGCGCTTCCTCCTCGGGCACGTTGGGAAGCACGGCGAGAAATTCGTCGCTGCCGTACCTGCCGATATATGAATTCTCTTTTGGCAAAATGCCGTCCAGAAGCCCCGCAGCGTGTTTGAGGACCTCCATGCCGCTTTCAAATTCGTCCCAGTCATGAACGAAATTGAGGTCCACGATGAGAACCGAAAGCGGGTTGCCCGACCGCCGCGCTTTCCGGAATTCCTTTTCGAGCACGGTATGGATCTGGAAGAAATTGAAGAGCCCCGTCAGCTGGTCTTTTACGGCGAAGTCCCGGACCTTTTCATAGGTGAGGCAATTGTCCATGGAGACGGCAATGTTGCCGCCGAGCTGTTCGAGAAGGTCGGTTCCGTCGTCGGGGTGATATCTGTCCGGATCGGGGCTTCCGAGCAGAAGGGCCCCGAAGAGGACCCCGTTGATGTTCAGCGGGATCAGAGCGCCGGAAGCCAGGGCTTCCCCGCTTCCCGCGAATGCGCTTGGAAATCCGTTGGTTAGAGTTGAGAAGAGCACGGGTTTGAGTGCCGGTGGGAACAGCGCGCGCACCGATTCTCCGTCGAGCGGAGATACCCACGTCATTTCATCGATGTTGCTGCTCCATGCGGCGTCGCCCTCGAAGATCCGCTCCTGAATTTCGGGATGCGAAAGGAAGAGAACACAGAGGCCGGTCTGGAGCCGAACCCGGATTTCCCTCAAGAGTTCTTCGACAAGCCTGTCCAGTTCGCGCGTCCTGAAAAGCAGGCGCTCCATTGCTGCAAAATGCCTCCAGATCTTCTCGTTTTCGGAAGCATTGGCAAGGACTGCCGCGAGTTCTGTTCTCAGGGCTTCGTTCTCCAGCCGGAGCCTGTCGACATCGCAGATCGAACCGGGGGCAGCCGTGCACGCAACGGCGTTTTCAGGGCAAGGCTCTGCCGCATTTTTCTTCTGTTTGCGTTTGGCCATAGGGTTCTATGTTTTCCGTCAGGATGGGGTGTCCGCGATTCTGGGGGGCTTTCTGCCCAGTTCTACCAGTGTGAGTGCCTCATCCACAGCCCCGATCGGCGTCTGCGCAATTATCACTCCCGGGATCTGGAACTGGCACTGGAGTGCAATCACTCCTTTTCCTATCTTCAGCGCAAGGGCTATTTCGGACAAAGTCCCGTAGCCGCCGCCGACTGCAATCAGGACGTCCGCCGTGTGCACGATTATGGAATTGCGGGCCTGCCCCATGTTGGTTGCAATAGGGATGTCCACGAATTCACTGGCCTCGTTCACATCCGGCCCGGGGAGGATTCCCAGAGTGATCCCGCCAAGTTCCTTGGAACCTCGCGCGGCAGCGTTCATCACGCCTCCCAGACCGCCGCATATGAGGATCGCTCCCTTTCTGGCCACTTCCCGCCCTACTTCGGCTGCCAGTTCCTCCAGCTCCGGCGGGCAAGTCCCGGTTCCAACCACCCCTATAAAGGGAGTGCGCGTCTCTATTCTTTCCATCCCCAAGTCCCTATCAGGTCCACGAACCGGACCCCCCCCAAATTGGTTTTCTGTATGCCCTCGGCAACGCGCCTGACCAGAACCAGTTCCTGGCTGAACCGATCGCCCACGGGAACGATCAGACGACCTCCCATTGCGAGCTGGTCAACGAGCGGCTGAGGAATCTTCGGGGTTCCGGCCGTAACTATTATGCCGTCGAAAGGAGCATCGTCCGGCCATCCGAGAGAACCGTCCCCGACCCGAATAATTACATTTCTATATCCGGTTTTCCGGAGAATCCCATTTGCGCGATGGGCCAGAGCCGGATACCGTTCGATGGAGAAGACCCTGTCGGCCAGTTCGGCCAGCACTGCCGTCTGGTAGCCGGAACCGGTTCCCACTTCCAGGACTTTTTCGCCGCCCGCCAGCTCCAGGATCTCCGTCATGAGTGCAACGATGTAAGGCTGTGATATGGTTTGCTTTTCACCGATAGGCAGCGGATGATCGTTGTAAGCCTGATCCTGGAGCGCTTCATCTACGAAAAGATGCCTCGGCACCCTCCGCATTGCTTCGATTACGCGCTGATCGTGTATCCCGCGGGCCGTGATCTGGGTATCCACCATTCGGTCCCGCGCCTTCTTGAAATTCACCATGCCGCTATTATTTCCCCGTTGACGTATAAGGTTGAGACTCTATCGGATGGTGTACACGTTTTCCACATAAAACAAGATAAAGCAAGGATATTTTGATGCATTGAGGAGCGGCGTCAGAGCAGATTTGCCCAGGAGAAATATGCAATGGAAAGGGGGTCTGTCAGGTCGGCTCGGTCCCGCAAAACTTTCCTTCTAAGAAGCTTCCGGAACCATGCACCGAACGGGTATCGCGCATGCCCATCGGAAACTGCGGGAGCGGTCGATTCCATTTCGGTCTGAATCGAAAGCAGAGGGAACACCTGGGTCCCGGTATAGGGAAATACAAGATTGTCCTTCCAGGAGGAGTCATAGGCCCGGAAGAAGTCCCAGTCCGGATTTTCAAAAATCCTGCGGAAAGCGTCCGGGCAGTGATTTTCATTCATGGGCCGCAGTATGAAAAGGTTTGTCCGAGGGTAATCCCTGCAGATGATTTCAGCCGCATCGACTCGGTCCGAACCGCCCGGCGCGCAGTCGAAGATGCCTATGCCCCGGAAAGGCAGACCCCGTTTCCATAAATCCTCGAGCGCCAGGGCCAGGCTGGGAATCTGTTTGTGGGCCGTGTCCTCCCAGAAGAGAATAAGAGGGTCCCGAACGCCCTGCGCCACAAACCGGAAAAGACCCTCCAGGTAAGCACCGTCAGCCCTCCGGCGGGAAGATATGAAGAACTTGTCGATCCAGGGCAGCACGAAACAGTCTGCCTTGCCGGCATCGATGAATTTCTGCCCCTGAACGGCCATGGCCCTGAGCAGAATGAGTCCCCATACCCAGCCCGCCCTTTCCGATTCACACCATGAAGCCGCATCTTCGAAACCGACCACCTGATGCGGGCTGAGCGCGCCGGACCACTCGTGCCGCGAGGTGCCCGGGTGAACCTCCATCGGTTCCGGTCCGCAAGGAGACTGCGCGGAAGTATACTTTCCTTTTGGGCTCTTGCCTGAATGCGCCCGGAAAGGAGCAAACATCTTCGCCTCTTGGAGAGCATGAGCCATCTTTGGACGGTAAATCCGCTCCGCTTTCGCTTCAAAGAGGCTTGCAGCTTCTTTTCGGTCGAAAGATCGCCCCATTCTTCCGGCCTCTTCCAGCACGTTCTGAACGAATACTTCATAGAGGGCGGGCGAGGGAAACGATCGGGGAAACTCCTCGAATGCCCATCCGCCGACGGCTGCAAGGGATGCATTGTGCCAGCTGAAAACGACACGCCGCGTCCTTCGGCTTACCTCACGCGCAAGACGCCGTACCTCGGCAAGCTCCGCAGCCTGGATCTCGATCAGTTTTTCCCGGAAAGCAATCGTGCTCGCGCCCGCTTGCTCCCAATACAATTTCCGCAACGGAGGAGCATCTCCCGGAGGGGTCCCAACCGCCCAAGCGAGAGGCGCCCTGCACCTTTGCCTCCAGGCGGCTTCCGCCTGCCCGGGTCTTCTCAGGTCGGACGCAACAAACCTCAGGTCGGCAAGGGTGATCTGCAGCGAGTCATTGGGATATTCCCGCGAGGTCTCATCCGAAAGAAGCCGCTTCTTCAGGAGCCTCCATCTTCGCCTCAGCACCTGCCCGGAATCGCCACCGGGGAAAAGGCTCTTCGCAGGCATGAACCGCAGGAACGGCGTTAACGGAAATCTCTTTTCGAAAAGCCAGGACACGAGCGATGCAGGAAGTGCGGAAAGCAGTTTTCCGAAAAACGCGGCACCACCTGGATCCTGAGGAATTCTCCGGGCGGATGCGGCCAGTTCGAGAAACACCTTCAGGAGGTCGGCCGGAATCTCGGCTATTTTGAACCGGTTTGCGCCAAGAAAAGCAGCCAGTCCGATGTAATAAATCACAATATCCTGATGCTCGGGATAGAGAAGCAGATTCAGAGCATCCTCGCGCACCCAGGCATCCGGGGAGGAACAAAGCCGGAACAGTTCACGCATTTCCCGGCGTGAGACCAGGTTGAGATCGGGCCATTTCTCCCGGAGTGCCTGAAAATCGAAGTTGAACACCGAGCATTCCCTTATCAGAGAAAGCGCCGGAGCCGCGTAGGGTGGGCACCGTGCGTTTCTGTGCCCACCGCCCGGCAATCCCGACGAGTGCCATTTCTCCCATGCCTGATCCGAGGGGACGGACGGTGGGCAAGATAAAGCCTTGCCCACCCCCCACCCTACCAGGCTATCCGGCCTGCCGGGACGGGGTTCCCAAGGCGGGAGGGGCTGTTGCCCAAATCATCGCGGCAGCCCCGAATGACTCGCAGAGTCCAACCTCGTCATTCCGACCCTTCCCTTCGATCAGGACAAGTTCACATCGGAATCCAGGCCTTTGGGGCGGATTAATTGTGAATTCAAGCCTTTAAAAACCCTGGATCCCGGCTCAAAAGCACTGCCGGGATGACGGGTTGGGGAACTTGGTCGCAAAATGCCCGCAAAAGAAGCTCATCTACATTTGAGCAACAGCCCCCGGACCTTGGGAACCAGCGGCGTAATTCCTCAAAGCAACAACGTTGACGATAAAAGCCCTGGCCGTGACTGACTCTGTCCGAATTTCGTTTAACATAATTCGAATTCACTTGACTTAAATCAATGTGTATCTCCTGAAAAAGATGTTGACTATGTATAAAGTTTGGTTTACCTAATTATTGTCTTTTTAAGGGTGAGGTGCCTTATGTTCGATGCGACAATACACGATAAGCACTGTGAAAGCTGCGAAAAACGGAAAAGGCCGGATTGCACCCTGACTCCTCTTTGTAAAGCGAAGGCCGGGAAAAAGCTCAAAGTTGCATGCGTTGATGGAGAGCGGAGCCTCTGCGCTCGGATGGCGGCCCTCGGGATCTATCCCGGAGCCGAGATGCAGGTACTGTGCAGCGGGTGCGTCCGCGTGAATGGAGGAACCCTCAGCCTGGGGAAGGATGTCTCAGACAAGATTCTTGTAACCCCTTCGGCATAGTAATTACGTTCGTCGGCCCATGGCGGCCGTTTTTTGAAAGGAAAAAGTTAGGCTAGCCTAATTTTAAAATTCCAGGCGCCGGTTTGGAGCATGAATTGTTCGCCAGGTTCAGTTAGAATTACTCTTCCCGCTCTAATTACTGTTCGAAAGGACTTTTATGCAAGTGGTTCCATTACGTAAACTGGCGAAAGGGCAAACGGGGGTGATCCATCGGGTGACCGCCTCCGGAGAACTTGGCCGCAGGATCCGGGATATGGGGCTCGTCCCCGGGACTCCCTTCCAGGTTCAGGGCCGTGCGCCTCTGAAAGACCCCGTAGCAATCCGTATCAGAAACTTCACACTGACCCTGCGCAACAACGAATCCGATTACATCGAAGTCGAAGTGGACGAGACTCTATGAACGGCGCACAGGAATACCTGGTTGCCCTGGCCGGAAATCCGAACTGCGGCAAGACGACTTTATTCAATGCAATCACCGGCGCGCGCCAGCATGTCGGAAACTATCCCGGAATCACGGTCGAAAAGAAGGCCGGCTACTGCAACGTGAACGGTACCCAGATCCAGCTTGTGGACCTTCCGGGTACCTACTCGCTCACGGCCTACTCGCTCGAAGAACTCGTCGCCCGCAACTTCCTGGTCCAGGACCGCCCCCAGGTGGTCATCAACATCATCGACGCCTCGAACCTGGAGCGCAATCTCTACCTTACCATCCAGCTCATGGAACTGGGGATTCCGGTTCTTCTGGCGCTGAACATGATGGACATGGCCACGGCCCGGGGGCTGGAGATCAATACGGAGGAACTCGCGCGCAGGCTCAGGACAAAAGTCGTCCCGACTGTCGCCCGGACGGGAAAGGGCAAAGAGGACCTTATGGATGAGGCGGCCCGGCTTGCGGCGGAAAAGCCTTCCTGGGAACCGCTTCATATTTCCTATGGTCCGGACATTGATCCGGCACTCGACCGTATGGAGCCGGAAATCCAGGCCTCGCATCTTCTGACGGACTTATTCCCACCGCGGTGGATAGCTCTCAAATACCTCGAAGCCGACGAGGAAGTGATCC
Source organism: Pseudomonadota bacterium (assembly GCA_023416335.1). Next base: position 25,168 of record JAEZHY010000229.1, read on the forward strand.
GAAAAGGGCAGGAAGCCAACCCGGTCCTTTCCCGGAAACTGGAAGAAATCGCGAAGGAAGTCACCGAGCACCTCCAGACAACCCTGGACAGCTACCCCGAGGCGACCATCGCCGATCATCGCTACGGCTTCATTTCCGCACTGCTCAAAGAAGGCGTGATCAGGCAGAGCCAGAAGGCCAACAGGCTTTATCTGTCCGATCAAATCGACCGCGTCCTTACAAACCGTTTTCTCGGCCCCGTTTTCATGGTGCTGATAATCTACGCGGTCTACCAGTTTACGTTCACGTACAGCAAGGTCCCGGTCGGATGGCTGGAAGCAGGTTTTTCCGCATTGGGCAGCCTGGCGGATTCGGTACTGCCCGCCGGACCTCTTAAATCGTTGATCGTTTCGGGGGTAATCGGCGGCGTGGGAGGCGTGCTCGGTTTTGTTCCGCTGATAGCCTTCATGTTTCTCGCAATCGCTTTGCTGGAAGACACCGGATACCTGGCACGCGTGGCATATATGCTCGACCGCGTCTTCAGGACCTTCGGGCTGCACGGCAGCTCGGTCATGGCCTATATCATCTCCGGAGGAATCGCCGGGGGGTGCGCCGTACCCGGCGTCCTCGCAACGAGGACCCTTCGGAGTCCGCGAGAGAGGTTGGCAACCTTGCTCACCGCTCCCTTCATGAATTGCGGAGCCAAGCTGCCCGTTTTCGCAATGCTCATAGCCGCCTTTTTCGCCGCAAAAGAAGCAGAGGTCATGTTCCTGCTCACCATTCTTTCGTGGACCGCTGCCCTGCTTATCGCAAAGCTCATCCGCTCGACCATTCTGCGCGGCCCGAGCACCCCGTTTCTTCTGGAACTGCCCCCTTACCGGCTGCCCACCTTCAAGGGGCTGCTCATCCATACGTGGGAAAGAACCTGGCAGTATATCCGCAAGGCGGGGACGATAATCCTGGGCATCTCGATCATATTCTGGGCGCTGATGTCCTTCCCCGGATTGCCGGATACCGAAAAGAAGATTTACTCGCAGGAGCGGGCTTCCATCCTGGCGGAGGTTCCGGAAAATCTGAAGGACTACGTAATGGAAAGCTCGAAAGCGCCTGCTGCAAATCCTCAGGTCGAGGAATTTCGCCGGCGCATTCAGGAAGTCGATTACGAAGAGGCCCAGGCAGGATTGAGAAACTCCATTGCAGGCCGGATCGGATCCCATCTCACCACTATCACGAGCCTCAACGGATTTGACTGGCGCACCAACGTGGCCCTGCTTTCCGGCTTTGCCGCCAAAGAAATCATCATTTCGACAATGGGAACGGCCTATTCGCTCGGCCAGTCGAAAAGAGGCGAGGAAATCCCCTTGAGCGACCGGCTGGCAAAAGATCCAACATGGACCCCGTTGAAAGCCTTTTCGCTGATCGTGTTTATAATGCTCTATGCACCCTGTCTCGCGACCATAACCTGCATCATCCGCGAATCGACATGGAAATGGGGGATCTTTTCTCTTGTTTTCAACACCGTCATCGCGCTAATCATATCGGCCCTCGTCTATCGCGGAGGACTGTGGCTGGGAATGGGCTGAGTCAAAGGACAAAGGCATTCACCGCAGTGTATGCAAAGAGCATGGGGCAGCAAAGCCTCAACCAAAATACGAAAGACAAAAGCTTACAACCACGAAAGGCACGAAAATCACGAAAGAAAACAAATGGTATAAGGCCGGATGGGTGGAGCGGAGAAACTGTGTCGTGTTGTCGATGAAAACCAACCCAACCCAGGTCTGTTACGACACAGTCTCGGAGCGTAACCCATCGTTTTTGGGTGAGCGATACGAGTACGAAACACACGAAATGCCGTTCGGTTCTCCTCGGCTTAAAGTGCGCCTAAGAGGTTGATGTCAAACGATTTACAGAACCGCAGGCATGGAAATCCAGCTTAAAAAACAAGAAAATGACTGGTGGTAGCACAGAGAAATTCAAAGAAGTATTTAGAAAGTTTTGGTAAAGGACGACTGAAATGTGGCAAACGGCCGTAGTACTGGCAATTGTAGCCGGTGTATTGATATACCTAATAAGGCATTACCTGAAAGTTTACCGTCAGGAGGTCCCGGCATGTGCTTCCTGCTCGTGTACGGGGTGCTCGGCGCGGGTGCAGGCCGGAGCGTCCCCATGCGAATGTCCGTCGACAATACAAACGGCCGTAACACACGAGATTCCGGAGGCCGAAGAGAAAAGTGCGAAAAGAGGACCCGCTTCGCCGACCGTAGAAAGCAACGGGTAGCCCGAATTCTTGAATCCAGGCGTGAAGTGCAAGAGGACAGCGAGGGACGCCGGAGGAGCGATAGTATCTGAAAACATCCGGACTGCCGGCTGGCCGGTGGGCACGATGAAGCCTGTGCCCACCCTACCGCAGCCCCGGCACCATTGATGCTATTGTATTGTTTTTTTTCGTGATTTTCGTGTATTTCGTGGTTGTAAGCTTTTGCCTTTCGTATTTTGATCGCTTTTGATTTACCGGCAAAGGAGGCCGGACTCCACCATGAAAATCGATGTCACCCTTCCCGGGACCCCATCCCGCATCTCTGAAATCATAATCGGCGAGCACGTTATGGAGGGCGTGGGCGGAAACCTGGAAGCTGCGCTTGGCGATCGTACCGCGTACTGGGTCTGGGATGAAGCCGTCTGGACTCTTTGGGGACGCAGGGCGGCCGAACTGGGGTGGCCGGGTCAGAAGGAAGGGCGTGTGGTACTGTTTTCGGCTTCAGAGCCGAACAAGAGGCTCGCTTCGGTCGAGTTCCTCGCGCGTCGGCTCGTTTGTGCAGGAGCCGACCGTGAAAGCGCCATTGTGGCTGTCGGCGGGGGCGTGACGGGCGACGTTGCCGGTTTTACCGCTTCGATTTACATGCGGGGGATTCCCCATTTCCATATGCCGACGACGCTCCTGGCCCAGGTTGACAGCAGCGTGGGGGGCAAGACGGGGGTGGATCTGCCCGAAGGCAAGAACCTGATAGGCACATTCCAGCAGCCCAGGCAGGTGTACATCGATCCGCGCTTTTTGACTACGTTGCCGGACGAGGAGTTCCGCCAGGGGATGGCCGAAGTGATAAAATCGGCAATGATCGGCGATGAAGTTCTTTGGAAGTTTGTCGAAAACTCCCCCGGATCGATAAAGGGCCGCAATCCGGAGTCCCTGCTGAGGATCATCTCTGCGAGTTGCCTGCTCAAGGCACGGGTCGTCGAAACGGACGAGAAGGAATCGGGATATCGGCGCGTGCTCAACCTCGGACATACGGTCGGTCACGCAATTGAAAAATTGACCGGTTTCAGCCTTAAGCACGGGGACTGTGTTGCTGTCGGAATGATAGCAGCCGCAACTCTGTCGCAGCGGATGGGGATCATGCAGGAGGGAGACGTCGAAAGGTTACTGAAGCTTTGCGAGGTCTGGGAAATGCCGGCCCGCATCCCCAAATCCCTCCGGGCCGATGCCGTGATCGAGGCAATCCAGTCGGACAAAAAACGCGTCGGCAACAAGCTGCATTTCATTCTGCCGGTCAGGATCGGCAAGGTCCAGGAATCTACAAATATAGACTATGAAGAATTCACCTCTGTCCTGAAGTCACTCGGTGCAGCTTGATAATTGTTCAAATCCCGCGCCTTCGGTAAGCGAGGACGAGGACTGACTGCACAGAAGCGATTTGCTCCTCTCCTGTGCACCGCGTTCCATCCCTGAAGACACCCCCGCATTTGCCCGCAAATCAGGCTCCCGATGTTCCATCAACTTTCGAATATCGGGATATTTCCTCATCCAGGGTTTATACTTAAGCAAATTTCGTACGGCCCGGGAAGCGCGATTTCCCGTGCCCGGTACTCATGACATGCTGTGACATGTATCGACCGGAAACTGTGGAAGGAGAAGGGAAACTCACTATCGCATCGAAGCTGAACGGAAGGCGGACGGAAGTCGAGATAGCGGACAACGGGCCCGGCATTCAGCCGGAGGCAATGGATAAGCTCTTCGATCCTTTTTACACGACCAAGCCGGAAGGGACTCGGCCTGGCCATCGCAAAAACATCATCCATGACCATGGAGGCGAAATCAGCGCAAGATCGGAACCGGGAAAGGGAAGTGTTTTTCTTATCACTCTGCCGATCCAGGAGCATTCATCCCGAGACCGACAATTCGAAACGACAATAAATTCGTTTATCTGCTGGAGGAAGAAAAATGCCGGAATTTACGATTCACCCGCTGATGGTCGGCGCAAGGGAAACCGACCAGGGAATCATGACCTATCTGCGCGGCTACGGGAAAACGATCTGGATGGGCATTTACGCTTTCTTGATCAAGGGAGCGAAAGAGAGCATCCTTGTCGATACCGGATTGGAGCAGTTCGTTGTACCGGATGCCGTCCGTGAGGACCTCGGGATCGAAGCGCTGGAATTCGAGGAGGCCCTGGCAAAGCACGATCTTTCGCCGGAAAAGATCGATATCATTCTCCATACGCATCTCCACAACGACCACTGCGAAAATGACTACAAATGCACGAATGCGCGCATTATCGTCCAGAAGGCCGAATACGAATTTCTCCTGAATCCCCACCCGATAGAATACAGGTGCTTTCCCGATTTGCTCGAGGGTCTCAATGTGGAGACCGTGGAAGGTGATTTTCAGTTGATGGAGGGGATCGACCTTTATCTCACCCCCGGACACACTCCGGGAGGCCAGTCCATTGCCGTGCGCACATCGGCTGGCCTCGCCGTGATCCCCGGCTTTTGCTGCAACGAAAAGAACTTTCCCAAAACCGGTCCCGCCGTCGCCCCGGGCGTGCATACCGATGTGCTTGCCGGGTACGACAGCGCCCAGAGGGTCCGCGCGATGGCGGATATCATTCTTCCGCTGCATGATATTTCGCTGGGAAAGATGAAGAGCATTCCGTTGGGAGTGAACGGAGAACAGTGAGCAGTGAGCAGTGAACGGGGAAAAAGCCCGGGGCAGAAGTTTAAAGGATGAAAACCTTTGATTCCTGTTCTGTTTGAGTTGAGTGTTGAGTTGAGGCACGGTTTCCCGACCGTGCCGGCCCGGAGCCGTGAAAACTATGGGCAACGATTTATTGCATTCGCTGGTTTTATAGCATCGGTTTCCGTTTTATAGCATCGCTGGTTCCTAAGCTCCGGTGCCCAAATGGAGACGGACCTGGTTCTCAGGCATTTCCGACAGGCCCCCAATCCCGTCATCCCGGCAGTGCTTTTGAGCCGGGATCCAGAGTTTTTAAGGCCTTGAATTCACATTTAATCCGCCCAAAAGCCTGGATTCCGATGTGAACTTGTCCTGATCGAAGAGAAGGGTCGGAATGACGAGGCTGG
>JAEZHY010000276.1 GCA_023416335.1 Pseudomonadota bacterium
CTCTCATACTGTACAACGATGCCCCGGCGCCGTTCCCAATGGGCGATCCAATAAACGATTATGCCCACGCCCCCTTTGCGCAGGACAACTATCTTTTCGGCGGCGCTCTCAAGCCAAAGCCGGGATACGGACCGGACACAAGAACTATCATGCAGATCCGGATCGCGGGCTATCCTGCCACCAGTCCCGCTCCGGAGACAAAAGTACCCGGAGGGACCGATCCACTTGCCGTTCCGCCCTACGAATTCAACCCCAACGGCCAAAACCTCAGGACCGTTGCCGGAACGATTCCCACAACTGTAACAAGCCCTTTTACCGGTCAACCAATCCAGCCGACTCAGGTAAGGGACTTCACGACAAGCGAGGATTTTGACGACTGGGGACGCCTGATCCAGGGCATGGGCACCACCGTGCAAAACGGCCTGAACAACCAAGGCCTGCCCACGTACCGGAGACCGTACTGCAACATGGACTACGATCCCGTGAACGATATGGACATAGTCGGCAACCGTACCGTCGAGATCTGGAGGGTCTGGAACCTCACCATGGACATGCATCCAATGCATATGCATATCGGGAACGCGCAGGTGCTCTGGAGGGCCGCCATGGTGGACAACTTCCACTTCGACCCCAGCACCGTGCGATTGCCGGATCCCAATGAGATAGGCTGGAAAGAGACTATTCGAATGAACCCCGGAGAAGTGACCGTGATAGCGGTATTCTTTGAAGCTCCACCTCCACCGGACTGGGTGACCGGGAACAACAACCAGTTTTCGAAAACGAGCACCCGGGACTGCATTCCGAGCGGCAAGTACGAGTATGTCTGGCACTGCCATATACTGGAGCACGAAGAACACGACATGATGCGGCCGCTGTTGATCACCCCCTGACAGCAGGGAGCCCGGACCGAATCGGCCCGGGCTCCCTATTTCCTGCCAAATTATTGAAAATACTTCACGCCGATGGTCGGCAGTTGCTTATTTGATGGCCAGCAGTTCCACCTCAAGAATTATCGTCGCATTGGGTCCAACTTCGCCCACTCCGCGTTCACCATAGGCGAGCTGCGGCGGGATGAAGAGCTTCCATTTCGATCCAACCGGCATGAGCTGGATAGCTTCATTGAAGCCCTTGATTCCGCCCTTGACCATGAATGTCGCGGGTTGCCCTTTTTTGTAGGAGCTGTCAAACTCGGTTCCGTTTATGAGAGTGCCTCTGTAATTGCATTCGACCGAGTCGCCGTCGCCGGGCTTCTTGCCCTCCCCTGCCTTTATAATCTGGTATTGCAGCCCGCTCTCGAGCGTTACCACGCCGTCTTTGGATTTATTTTCCTGAAGGAAAGCATCCCCCGCCTTCCTGTTTTCCTCACCGACCTTCCTCATGGCCTCCTCCTGTTTTCTCCTCAATTCTGCCTGGAGAGAACTCAAGGTGGCCTGCAGCCCTTCTTCGGTCAGGAGCATCTCTTTGCCGGAAAGCCCGTCCCTGACGCCCTTCATGAGGGTTTCGCCATCTACGTCGATCGCCTGTTTCTTAAGATTTCGCGCCAGCTCGACCCCAAGAGCGTAGCTCACTTTCTCCTTTTCGCTCTTGAATACTCCCACTTCCTTTGCGTTGAGCTGTACGGCCAGCAGCAGCACGCCCAGGAGTGCTATCAATTTTTCCACCATGGCCTCTCCTCTCCGGGATTCTCATTTTCCCTGGCAAGTATGAATGAAAAGTTTTTCAGGGAGGATCGCCTCCCGGCATGAACACCGGTCTGTCTGCCGAAGCGGCGTGCCTCTTCTCAACTTCAAATCAATGTCCGGTTATGGAGCGGTTTCCCGGCCGGCACGGCCGGGAAACCAAGCTTCAACTCGATGGGAATAGAAGTGTTCATTCTAGTTCAACCGTATCCGGGAATGTGTTGTCTCGCTGGATTACGGCTTGCCGTCTAAAGATGAACCGGTCGAGGAGCAACATCGATCAGATTGACTGCTTTGATATCTACTGAGGCAAGTTCCGTGCCTTCCCGGCACGCGGCATCTGTGGCTGTCTCGTCTCTTCAGCCGATAAGATTTTGGGATACTTTTGTCTTCCCGGCAGATATTCGATGACCGTAATACGCATGGAAAGGCATATTCATCGGGGAGACTTTTTTATCCACAAAGATGTGGGTGTTTTGTCACAGCCGGGTCGATTCCGGATAGCACTCGATTCCGTATGCATTAAGAAAATCACGGAAGAAAACAGGGGTGTGATAAAAAGGATATGAATGACGTACACGTGGAGGATTTGAGAAACCCGCTGTTCCAGCGGGCATCAAGAGAGGGGCGGAGAAGTCAAAAGCTGTTAATTGGTTTTTCCATGGTAGTGGAAATCGACGCCGGACTTTTCCAGATTTTCTCTGATTTCATCCAGAAGCTGGCTCGTTGCTTCTTCTATCTTTCCGATATCGACTTCATCCACACTGTCGTCGGAAACCACTCTGAGAAAATTCTTGAGACGCTCGAACTGTCTAATGATTTCGGGCCTGATCTGTCCGTCGCCAAGGTGCTTGTTCAATTCCAGTATTGTGGCAACGCAGTTTTCCACCCTATGCCTCAGATGTTTGGTCATCAAAAACCTGCCTGCTCCGTGGCCTCTAGGCGTATTTTCTTGCCAACTCGGCATTGAAGAAGGAATAGAAGCTCCGATGTTCCTTCAGTGCGCGGGCAAGTATTATCTTGGCTTTCTCAAACTCCCTGAGGTTCAGGATCAGATTCACTCCTGACTGAAACGCCACCATGGCATCCAGCGTGGGCTTGTTTTCAGAAATGAGACACAGGAAAAACTGCCTCCGTACATGCATGGGCAAAAGCTGCACATGTCGAAGGACCGGATTGGAGGCAGTTTTGTCCATGTCGAACTTTTCTTCGAGAATGATGAGATCATAAGTATTATGGTGAAGTTTGCCAAGAGCGAACGCCGATCCGGTGGCGTGAACGACCCAGTAGTCGAGTTCCTGCAGTATCGGCGCTATCCTGCCGGCCTGCTTTATATCGGCGACGCACAGCAGAGCAGTCTTGACGCCGTCCTCGACAACGTCGATGGAAGCTGCAAAATCCAGAGGATCATCCCGAAAACTCTCGGCAATTGAACCGGAATAAGCATTGGCGTTATGCTGCTGCGGTTTCTCCTCAACATGAGGTTTCTCGGCGGGCGGCTTTCCCCCCACCTCGATGGGCGTTTTACATTTCGGGCACAAGATTCTCAGAGCCTTCCCCTCGGGGATCTTTTCATCGATTATGTTAAATCCGAAGCTGCATCCCGGACATTGAAGTTTCATCCTGAATCTCCTTGCTAAACGGGGTTTCCAGACCCTGGTATACTTTGTGTTGAGGCCCTCGAAATTTAAAAGCCCCCTCCATCGTTGACGCAAGCCGTTTCGACCCTGACGGGCACTGCACAAGCTACTGTCCCTGACCGGGCTTTTCGGCTATATACATAATTCGGAAAAAACTCAAAATCCGACCACTTCTTTTTGATATAAAACCGCCGGATTTTTTTGCGGAGAACATTCATTAAGGGAAAAGCTATGGAATTCCTGGGACCGGATGCCTTTTTCGATCTTTCTTTTTTTGCGCACCGGGACATCTTCACCGGATGTGCCTATGTCTGGGAAGCTCTCGGTAAGATTTCCTCCTACCTGAAAGAACATCTCAAACCCAACGTGAGCGGCACGAATTGCTTTGGACGGCCGATCCCCCGAACTTTGGTCCTTTGGAAGGGCAACGTGCTGGACAGCGGGTTTGAAATCCTGGGCGGCGACGTCACGAAGGGAAAGTTCCGGGTCAGGATCGACAGGGAGGAGACCTCGGATGCGGCAGTGCTTTACGAGGGGAGCATACTCTGGGATGATGCCGTTTTCATCGGTCCGGGCGCTGTTGTTGAACCCGGCGCCCTGGTAAAAGGACCTTCGATCATCGGAGCCCAGACCGAGGTGCGCCAGGGGGCGTATGTAAGGGGCAAATGCATCGTGGGCTCCAGGTGCGTGGTGGGCCATACGACCGAAATGAAATCGAGTATCATGCTCGACGGCGCCAAGGCCGGCCATTTTGCCTACATCGGCGACAGCATACTCGGCAACGACAGCAATCTCGGGGCCGGGACAAAGCTGGCGAATCTCAAGATAAAGGAAACGAACGTGCGAGTACCCGCCCTTGGATCTTACATAGATACGGGACTGCGCAAGTTCGGAGCCATTTTAGGCGACCGGGTCGAAATTGGGTGCAACACCGTCACCAATCCAGGAACGGTACTGGGAAAAGGATGCCTGGTCTATCCGGTATCTTCCGTACGCCCCGGCTATTATGAACCGAAATCGATCATCGGGGGATGATTCCCGGCAGAGCCGGGTTCCTGCGGAAAAAGCTGTCGAGATTATCCGGCACTACGGCAGATTTCACGATTGCGGCCCCGGCGACCGCGATCGTCTGCCCTATCGGCTTACCGCATCCGGGGCTTGGGCTGCATCGCGTCCCGCCCATCTCTTCTATTTCTTTCGAAAGCTCGATCTTGGCAGATACAGGCTTTTCGTCGATCTCGGAAGTGGAGACGGACTGGTTGCCTGTCTTGCCGGCCTGTTCACGCGGGCCGTCGGCATAGAGGCCGACCCACAGCTCGCTTTACAGGGAACTCGGGCCGCCGCCGATCTGGGCCTCGGAGGCAGTGTGGATTTCGTGTGCGCCGACTTTTTTTCCCAGCGGATTCAACGGGCGGATTGCCTCTATATTTATCCGGACAAACCCGTCTATCGCCTGGAAGAGATGCTCAAAGACTGGGACGGAAGCCTTCTCGTATACGGCCCTCATTTTCCGCCCAACATTCTGAAGCTGAAAGAAAAGCTGCGTTGCGGAAGGGAAACCCTTTCCGTTTATTCGAGAGCGTAGGCCGGCCGATCCTCTGGAGAATGCCGCACTTGAGGAATCCCCGGCAGCAGGCGGGAGAACGAAACCATACCGGTTCACTTTCCTTCGTTCACCGGCATCAGGTCAATAATCCGAAAGCGTTTTATGCGAAATTTTCCAGGAAATATTCTTTGGCCCTCCTTTCCGAATCGTCATACAACACTTTATCCAATTCCGTCAGATAACCAGCCTGGCTGGACCAGTAGGAATGCAGATAGTGCCTTTTATAATACCTGAACCTGTAGCCTTTCAAATGAAGACTTCTGAACCAAAGATCGCCAATGTCCAAAGCCGGTTGACCGAAAAGCGGACTATTCCCGCGAGGAAAAGACTCCTTCATGACTATCTGTCTGTTTATTAAACACGCCCACTCATTCAATCGGCATTCCGGCAGTGGTTTCGGATTCTTCCTGTCGATGCGTTCTACACTGGTTCTTTTATACGGCAGACCTAAATTCAGGACTTCCTCATAAGCGGGATTCCAGTCGTAGAAAGTTTCTCCCGAACAGACGCCCTTATCCCGGGCCGGGCAATTCCAGCATTGTCCGATTTCGCCTATGCCAACATTATTTTCTATTTGACACAGCATCTCACCCACTACATCACCGGTATACAAGACATCATTATGAGAAATAAAAACGAATTTCTTATCGCTCTTTTCGATCCCATACTGATATCTTATCCTGAACCTTCGGCTTGGCAGAAAATAATCTCGATACCTGATGATGTAAAAGGTATCCACGTATTTGTTTGGAGTGAACACAATCAGGTTGTCAAAATAACTGTAAATCCAATCAATATTTTCTTCGTACGGCTGCTGCTTTTCTTTTATAAGAAAGATCTTATCGATTAAATTTCCGGATTGTTTCAACAAACTCTTAAGTGTGCACAACGTCTGCCACGGTTTACCATAAACATTGACTATAACATCCACCTTATTTTCCATAAGGGACCCTTCTTATTCCTTCGGGGCTCGTTCCAACAATCCAACCAAAGGTAATTTTCCCCAGGAGCAAAAACTGTTACACCAATGAGAATCGTGAATACGTATCGAATGGCGTAAATACTATTTCAGGAGCGGGCCATTCGAGGAGTTTATGGTCCCTTGGCCGTGCGGGCTTTACGGCCACAAGGTTTACAATCATTTCCGAGACTATGTTTCTTTTCATCTTGATCATCTCTCTGAGTTCCGGCTCGGCAAAACCCTGCAAATCGAAAGGCAGGACAAGCCGAATCCGATCGATTTTCCAATCGACCCTGTACCCGTAATCACCCTGGAATATGCAGGCTGAGAATAGTAGACGAAGCTGCCCTCGAAATAAACGTGTGCGTGAATAGGATCCTCGAACGCATCAATTAGAGGACCCGTAAGGAAGACGGATAACCATCCTGCAGTCCGGTTTGGCATACAGTTCTTCCATGAGTGAAAGTGTATCCGGTATATGCTCGATCACATGGCAGCAGTATATTCCATCGACACTACCGTCTTCGAGTTCCAGCTTGTTCGCACGAGACTTTGCATGCATTCGAAGCGATTGAAGCTGTTGATAATGATTGGGACTTGATGAGGAGGCAGCATCTTCAACTTTTGCCTCCGTCCTGCGGAAGCTCTCTGCGTAGAAGGCCGGTGCTTTGACAAGAGCACACTCAACTTACTCATGCGCGTTTGAGTCCTTCCGTGTGAAATCTGCGAATTCCGTATCCCTCCGGAAAACGACGGGGCGAGCGACAACGCATGGATATATGCGGTTCCAGGTCATTTCCAATGCGCTTTTCCAGTCGGGAATGTCTGTATATCAGATGAGATTTGTGTTTTCCAGTGTCACGCAGAGACCGGCAGATATGGTCCTCGCGTTCGCGGGGTCGCAGACTTTATAACAGCGCAGGGACTATGGAGTCCTGGTGTTCTGTTTCCGCTTACTGCAAGGTCGGAGCGGGGTTGAGGATTTTTCGAAGGAGTCCCGCCATTTCATTGAGATGCAGCGGTTTCGGAACGACTTGCCGTATCCCGGCCGCCCTGGCCTTCTCGGGAGTAGCTTTTTCGCTGAAACCCGTGCAGAGGATAATCGGCAGGCCCGGGCGGATTTTCAGGAGTTTGTCGGCCAGTTCCAATCCCGTAATGGAGGGCATGGTCTGGTCGGTTATGACCAGGTCGTAGCCGTCGGGATTCTCAAGAAAAGCATTCAATGCCTTCACCGCATCCGATATCGCCGTGACTCTGTAACCGAGATATTCCAGCATCTGTTTGCCCAGTCGAATCAGGTCCTCCTCATCGTCAATGAGGAGAATGCTTTCGCTCCCGCGGGGGGAAGCGGTGTTTTCGGCTTTCTCCGTTCCTTCCCGGGATTCCTCCACCCTGGGGAGGTACACATTGAAGACGGTCCCTATTCCTTTTTCGCTGTAGACCGTGACGGTGCCCTTGTGTTGTCTCGCAATGCCGTGTACGACGGAGAGGCCCAAGCCGGTACCTTCACCAGGTTCTTTTGTGGTGAAGTAAGGTTCGAAGATTCTTTCCATCGTCGCCTTATCCATCCCCTGCCCTGTATCGCTTACTGAAATCCTGACATAAGGACCCGCATCCAGGTCCTTCTCCGGGTCATGGGGAAGGATTGTAACTTCCGTCAGCCTCACTTCGAGCGACCCGCCCTTCTCACGCATTGCATGCCCGGAGTTGGTGCACAGGTTCATCAACACCTGGTGAATCTGTGCAGGGTCTGCGACGACGACGTCTCCATCCGGGCCGGTCAGGTCGATTTTTTCGGATACCTGGATGGTCGCCGGCAAAGCCGTTCTAAGGAATCTTATCGTTTCCTTGAGTATGGGCTCGATGTGCAGGGGCCTGCGCTCCTTTTCCTGCGCACGGCTGAAGGTCAGGATCTGCTTGATGACGTCTTTTGCTCTTTCGCATGCCTGGACCACCGTGTTCAGGTTGTTCTTCTCCCTGCTTCCATCCGGGAGCCGGAGGATCGTCATCTCCGTATATCCCAGGATCACCCCGAGAATATTGTTGAAATCGTGGGCTATGCCTCCGGCGAGGGTGCCGATCGCCTCCAGCTTCTGCGCCCTCTGGATTTGCGTTTCCAGCTTGACCTCCGGGGTCACGTCACGCACAGCCTTGATCACCTGGGTGATATTCCCGTCGGCGTCCTTCAGAGGAGACAGCAACACGTCCGCCCAGAATTGCGAGCCGTCGATTTTGAATTCACACCGGGAGGTGCGGGGCTGGCCGTCTTCAAAAACTCCGTGCAGCAGGCACTCCCTGCCGCATGTGCCGCAAGGGGTGTCCAACTTATAAAAAACTTCGTGGCAGTGCTTGCCGATGATTTCGTCCCGTCTGCGATTCAGTGTAGAGAGGAATTCCTTGTTGGCGTCCCTGATTTCGTAATTCCGGTCGATGACAAAAATGTCCTCATACATATTCGAAAGCAGAGAGCGGAAATAGCTCTCCTTCCGCCGAATGATTTCCTCGGCCTGCTTGCGCTCCGATACATCCATTACACTCGCGATAGCACCCGTGTACCTGCCCTCTTCGTCCATTATCGGCCCGGTTTCCAGGACGGCAAAAACGGGCGTGCCGTCTTTTCTCATGAGCGTCAGGTCGAGTTGCTCCCTGATTCCCCTGCGGCGCCGCTCGAAGTAATCCTCAGCCGCCCCGCCGCTCTCGTCTGCCAGAAACGCGGCAAGAGGCTTTCCCGTCATCTCTCCGGGCCCATAACCCAGCATGTGCGCCATACCGCCGTTTGCAAAGGTGGTGCACCCTTTCTCGTCGAAAACCCAGATGCCTTCCTGAAGAGTTTCGATCAGGCGTCTATACTTCGCCTCGCTTTCCCGCAGCGCCTCATCTGCCTTCTTCCGCTGTATCAGCCTCCACACGGCTCCGATCAGCAGATTCACCTGCCGGATATCTTCCGAATCGTATTCCTCCTCTTTATTCCCCAGCAGGGCAACCATTACGATCCGATCTTCATCGAATATGGGAACGCTGAGCAGGCGGGAAAGAGGAACATGCCCTTCGGGATAACCTTTTTTGTCGGGATCCGGTGCGGAATAATCGTTTATCACAGCAGGCCGGCGGTCTTTCAGGCATTTCGCCCAAACCCCGGCGGAATCGATCGAGTAATGCAGAGGGTGACCGGCCAGCTTGCAGTCCTTCATGACAGTCCTGGACCAGCCGTAGACATCTGATATCGAGTTTTCATTATCGATGAAACCGATGAAACCGATTCGACTCCTCGTAGCTGCCAGAAGCTGCTCGAGGGCGAAATCCAGGATCTCCCGGGTCGAAGCCTGCGACATTTGGCTGAGCGAGAAAAGGGCCTCGAAGCGTATCTTGTCGAGGCGGATTTCCTCCTGGGCTTTCCGACGAGCAGTGATATCCTCGACCGCCGGAAGCAGATGAAGGGGTTGGCCATCCGGATCGCGCAACAGCCGTATGGAGACACGCACCCAAACGACACCGCCTCCCTTGCGGAAAAATCTTTTGATGATCTGGCACTGATCCATCGCACCGGAGATAAGCCGCCTGTAGAGGGCGATGGAGATGTCGAGGTCGTCCGAATGCACGATATCCGTAACAAGCTTCGCACGGAGTTCTTCTTCGGTGTACCCGGTCATCTCACACAGAGCTTTGTTCACGCGTTCGAACTTGTAGTCCAGGCTCACAATCGCCTTGCCTAGAGGCGATTCGTCAAAGGTACGTCTGAAATATTCCTCCCCCCTGCGTAATTCCAATTCCGTTTGCTGCTGCCGGACAGCACGCTGTTGAAGCGATTCCGCCATCTGGTCGAACGCGTGTGAGAGGCCGCCCAGTTCCCCTCCGTAAGGCGGCCCGATTCGAACATTCAGGTTTCCCTGGGCAACCTCACGGACAGTTTTGAGCAATCTTCTTACAGGCCCCAGGACGAACGCATCTCCGAGGAAGAGCGTGGCTACCAGTATCACCAGGAGCAGGGATCCGAGCCAGACAAGCCCCAGTAGAACGTTTCTGGTCCGGGCAAAGAGTTCGTCACAAGGGATCCCGACGCTTACATATATGCTGGGCTCCGGTGTGCCGCCGAGCGGCGCGAACGCGTAGAGTCTCAATACGCTGTCAGGCCCGGTCATCTGGAAGATTTCTTCTTTCTGCCGTATGGCTTCGAGCAGCTTCGAATCGGCTCTTCCGAGCCATTTTTCCGGATCGGGCTGCCGGAGCAAAACCGTGCCCTGCCGATCCATTATGGCCACCGTGCTCCCCTCGGGCAGTTGGGCGGCGGCGGCGGAATTGTCGAGCCGCGTCAAGTCGATGCTAGCGAGAAGTATCGCCTGGATGTTCCCGTCTTCAGCCAGAATCGGGCTTACGCAGGGAAGAGAGGGCCGGTTCGTGACCCGGCCGATCGTATATTCTCCCGCGACGAAATCCTTGGACTCATGGACCCTCACGAACCAGTCGCGGTCAGTGTAAGCCGTTTCAGGAGGAAAAGGCTTGCTGCTTGCGATCAGCATCCCTTCAGCGCTGACCAGGCCGGTCATGCAATAGGCGGGGTTCGATTTCTGCAGCTCGGTGAGAATGATGCCGGCCTCTTTTGCATCCAGATTGCGCATGGCCGGCAACTCAGTGAGTATACGCAGGAAAAAGCGTGCATCCTGGATGAGTCGTTCGTGATCGGCGCCGATAAGCTTCACCAACCTTTCGACATCACGCTTGGCCCTGGCCGTTTCCAACCGGCAATTACTCCAGGCATCATAGAGAATCAACAGGAAGCCGGGCAGGGAACACAGAATGACGAGCGCCACAAGACGCCTGCTAAGGCTGGCAAAGACTCTGCGAAACATCGGAGTTCCTGGTTGGTTGTTGTTCAGATCCAATTGACGGTATCGCTGAAGCCGATGAGATTATTAAAACCGGGCATTGCCGTCAAAGACTCGAAACCATAATCGCAAAGCACGCAACAGCACGGTTGTGGAATCGTCAACCGGCGCAAAAGTTCCGTTTTTGACACTTGTTCCCTCTTAGAAGAACACTTCGCCCAGTAAATCAACTCCGCCTCAATCCTCTATTATAAAGTATTTCATTAACTCCCGAGTTTTTACCTATCGTCCTTATAAAGGATCGGAAACATGAGGTTTTATCTTAAAGAAGAAATATCGATGCAAGTTGGACGGGTAGGTGGCTTTCTGCAGAAGATGATAACCGGGTTCGTTTCGGAAAGGCGTAGGTATTTGAATCGTATAGGAATTGTTCCAACTCGACATGGGGGGGAAAGCCCGGAATTATTTCCGGGTGCGAAAGCACACCGATCCGGTTTGAACGAGAATGAAAACTTCCCCCCCCTTGAGTTGAGGCACGGTTTCCCGGCCGTGCCGGCCCGGGAGGCCTGAAGTGACTCGATCGGCAAACCGCTTCATAGCCGGATTTGAATTGAAGTTTCATAAGGGCGGGCGGCCCGGATTCGTATCCGGGCGCGTCAGCGCAAGAGGCCTGTGGAGGGCCTGCCGGAAGACTTGCAGAGTTTCGTGATCCAAAACATCCGGCCTACCGGGATGGGGGTTCCCAAGCCGGAGGGGCTGTTGCCCAAATCATCGCGGCAGCGCCGAATGGTTCGCAGGGCCAAGCATCGTCATTCCGACCCTTCTCTTCGATCAGGACAAGTTCACATCGGAATCCAGGCTTTGGGGCGGATTAATTGTGAATTCAAGGCCTTAAAAACTCTGGATCCCGCGCTCAAAAGCACTGCCGGGATGACGGGCTTGGAGGCTCCGTAAAATGCCCGGGGACCGGGTCCCCCTTCATTTGAGCAACAGCCCCAGGAGCTTGGGAACCAGCGATTTTGTCAAATCCATTTTTTCGGGGAAAGATCAAGTCATACAGAGAATGGGCACCCGGTTTTGGGTGCCCACCGACAAATTAATTGTTTCCGCTCTCGTGGGGCGTGATTTCGATATGCCCTTCATGAGGCAGGGCGGAAGGAGAACATTCTATTATGATGTTGCTCTTGTATGTGTTCTCCAGGTTTGCGATATCGGCCCGCTTCCGGTTCAGCAGATAGCTCGCCGCTTCGGAAGGGAGGGTGGCTTTCAGGATGGCCGGTTTTTTCTGAACGAGCGTTGACCAGATCTTCCGGAAATAGCAGAGGGCCGTCGCTTCGGTCGAACGAACGAGACCGCCGCCCTGGCAAATGGGGCATTCCTTGTAGGATCCGCGCAGGATATTCAGTCCGAGATGCTGCCGCGAAAGCTC
Organism: Pseudomonadota bacterium; assembly: GCA_023416335.1. The sequence goes on from JAEZHY010000276.1 coordinate 12,139, forward strand.
GAGCAACCCGAACTTGGAAATCCTCCCCACCGTAATCTTCGCTTTGTCCTTCTTAATTTCGTCTTTCAGACGGCGTTCCACCTCACGGGCATGCCGCTGTTCCCGCATGTCGATGAAATCGATCACGATAAGCCCGCCGAGGTCGCGCAGTCGCAGCTGCCGGGGAATTTCCGCGGCTGCCTCCATGTTGACCTTGAAGGCCATTTCTTCTATGGCCCCCTCACCGGTCGTGCGGCCCGAGTTGACATCGATCGCCACAAGGGCTTCGGTCGGGTCGAAAAGAAGATATCCACCGGATTTGAGCATGACTTTCTTGCGAAATATCTGCGCGATCTGGTCTTCGAGATTATACTTGCTGCAAATCGGCCCTTCTTCCTTGAACAGCCTTACGGACTTTTGCTGCCTCGGACTGATGATGCCGAGAAACTCCTTTACCCTGCGGTAGACTTCCTTGTCATCGACCAGCACGGACTTGATGTTCGGGCTGAAATAGTCCCGTATGACGCGTATGGAAAGGTCCTGTTCCTTGTAGATGAGGGCGGGGGCGGGAGTTTCCTGGACCCGCTTCTTGATTTCCTCCCATATCTTCATGAGATGGTCCAGGTCTTTTGCAATTTCGCGCTTTGTCCGATTCTCGGCCGCCGTTCGCAAAATTACACCGAAATCTTCCGGGACTTTGAGGCTCCTGGCGAGTTCCTTCATCCGCTCGCGCCTGTCGCCGTTTTCTATCTTTCGTGAGACCCCGCGCTGGTCCTGACCGGGCATGAGGACAATGTCGCGCCCGGCGAGAGAAACATACGTGGTCAGAAGCGCCCCCTTGCTCCCCAGTTCCTCTTTCACCACCTGCACGAGTACTTCCTGTCCGGGATGAATGACGTCCTGGATCTTGACCTGGGATTCATCGGCATCGGAGTCGTAATACTCGGGGTGTATTTCGGAGAAAGGGAGAAAGCCGTTGCGTTCGGCGCCATAATTTACGAACGCCGCCTGGAGGCTTGACTGAATGTGCGTAACTATCCCTTTATAGAGATTTCCTACGACTTTCCCACGTGTTGCGGTCTCTATAAAAAAACTCTCAAGGGTATGGCCTTCAACTACCGCGATCCGGAACTCTTCCGGGTGAATCGCGTTGATAATCATGGTTTGATATGACATTTTGCCTTGCCGTTTCTGTTGCCCGACATCCGGGATTCGAGATGCTGTTTGGCCTGGTACATAAAGGTGCGCAACGCAATCTCCCGGTTGGGCTGAATAGCCCCATCGTAAGGAGCGTCGATGTAGGGCATTCGCATTTTATTCAATAGCGGCTTCAGAACTGCCGTACAGACCGCACTGGGCATGCAGGTGAAGGGAAAGACATTGACAACGCCGTCAAAACCTTCGTGCACCTGCTCCAGCGCCGCCCCGATACTCAGGGCTGATTCGGTTCCGATGTCAAAGCTGTACAGCCGATCGCAATCGAGCCGCTTTTCTAATATTCCTATCCTGTGATCTTTTTGAATGTCCAGATACTTGAGCGCTCTGCTGTATGCCTGATGCTGGCGCATCATCTGGTAATATTTCTCGATCTCCGTTGAAACAAATCCGCTCAGGTTTTCCCTCAAAGAGGCGAAATCCCTGTTCAGCCAGGCGAGTTTCAAATGCCGTTTGAATTCTCTGGCTGTATCGTACGTAATGTAATTGATCCATTCCCCGACCGAGGCTACCACTGCCTCCCCGCCGAACCGTTCAAGGACCCTGACTATATTCTGGTTCGAATCCGGATGCGTCCGAACATAGATCTCACCAATTATCCCAATCACCGGGCGACGGGGTTGCCGTTCGTCAATGAACGTCTTTGCCGTCGAGGCTATATCCTCGACAAGATCGAGAAGCCTGTCGAAATCCAGTGCAGCTCCGTTTTCCTGGATTTCGCCAATAACCGCCCCGAGCGCTTTGTCCATAAAAGAATCGGTCAGCCCGGGACGCAATTCATACGGCCGAACCCGCCAGACGATCCGGTCCAGAATATCCGATATTATTATAGCTACATAACTTAATTTTCTAAATATGGAAGATGCATCCGGAGGCATGATTTCGGCAGTCGAATATGCATTCCGGGTAGAAACATAGGTAATTGGAATATCCCGGAACTCCTCGAATCTGTCCAGAACGAGGCGCTGCATCTTGTTATACATGCCGAAGCGGCACGGTCCATCGGCTTCCGGAAGGAAATAAACATATTTATCCGGCGTAAAAGCAGGCCCCAGTCTTTCTTTCTCACTCCGAAGATAATGAAGAATATCTCCAAGAGTAACCTGGCAGGGAAAACACTCTTTCCCGGAGGTGAATTCCTTTCCCAGTACAAGCCCTTTGTAGGTCTCCATTACAATTGCATTGACGCCGACAGCCCTGAAGCATGCAGCAAGGGCCCTGGATGAAAAAGGGGCCATGTCGGGAATCAGCAAAGTTTTGCCGGTTACGTCGAACTGCTTTACGTTGGTGCCGAAACGTTCAAAATGCTGTTTTTCTGGAGCTGGCATTTCAATTATCCTGAATCGTAATGGCTAAAAGGCTTGATATTACAGGGCAGCAGTCCGCCGCAGCCGGATCAAAACATGCCCTCGGCCCCCTTCAAGCGCCCGCTGCGTCTACCCCGCACACTCCAGGCTGTTTTCTTCGTCAGGGTCCGGAGAAGGGACCGCGAGCCTCTTCTCCTGCAGATTCCTGACGACATTGCGATACGCTTCGACCCGCGTGAGAAGCCCGGCAACAGCGCTGTGCTCGTCGAGTTCCAGAATCAGCGAAGGCTTGTCCCGGAGCAGATGGCGATAGAAATGCTCGATGAAGGAATCCGCTCCGCAACTGAAATTCGTGATATGCACGCCATACCAGTTCGGAGTGCGAAGAATCCGTTTGGCAGTCCTGATTATCCGTGCCCCCAACCCCCAGAACATGCGTTTGAAATCACTCATGTCCTCGGAATCGGAGTCGATGAGATCCATCGGAAACGCCTTGATTCCCAGTTTGGCAAGCTGCTTTCCGAGCTGAAGATTCAAACGCTCGTCATGCAGGTTATAGGGGCGGCCCGTTACAATCCAGACCGGTTCCGAAGGATCGATCTTTTCCAGTTCCTGGCGGCCTATCTCGATGAGCGTGCGGCGAAATTCCACCTGCCGTGCCCATGCCTTTGCAACCGCCCTCTCCAGTTCCGCCCTCTGCAGCCTCAGCGCCGGCGGAAGAGCCTGCTCCAGAGCATAAACGATGTTTCCGGGGTCCTCCCTCAGGAACAGCGACGGACGAATGATTCGCTCATCGGGAATACCCAGGGCCGACCTCGTCATATACTGGGAAGCCTGGACCAGGGGACAGAAATACCCGACCTCATCGGCCTGGGGCACAGGCGTATTGACGACGTTGGGGAGGAACAAGTACTCCGCCCGGTCCATCAGGTATCGGACATGCCCGTGAAATACCTTGACGGGAAAGCAGACTTCCGAAACGACGTTTTCGACACCCATGAAAGCGAGCTTGTTGGTGGTCTTGGGGCTGAACAGAACAGGGAACCCAAGCTCGGAGAAAAGATGTGCCCAGAAAACACCCCATTCGAGCGAATGGAGGGCCATGGGAATGCCGATCACGGGACCGTGCCGGCGCGCCGTTTCCGCTTCCTCGAGCAAATCGCCCGTCTCAGCAAGGGCCTGTTCGAAAATGTTCTGACGCAGCTGGAAGTAGTTGGTCTCCCGCCCGCCTTCCGCCCTTGTCTCATAGCGGCCGCAATCTCCGCCCCAGACGCTTTTCCGGTCGCCGAAGTTGTACACCTTCAGCTTGCATTCGTTGTGGCACTTCTTTTCCGCATGGCAGATGCTCTCGGAAAAATCGACCGCCATCGCCGCCAGTTGGTCAAGGTCGCGTCTCCGGTATTCCATCCCCTGCTTTTTGAACATCTCCATAATCGACAGGGCGGCTCCGAACGCGCCCATGACTTCGCGGTGCCTGGGCACCAGGACCGGCCTTTTCAAGACTTTTTCGAACGCAGCCACAATGCCCTTGTTGAGCGACGGTCCACCCAGGAACATTACCCGTTTTCCGATAAACCGCTTCTCGACGACGCGGTTCAGGTAATTATAGACGATTGCGTAACAGAGCCCCGCAATCAAGTCCCGGCGTTCTCCGCCCTTCTGGAGGTAGCTCACAAGGTCGGATTCCATGAAGACCGTACATCGTTCGGCAAGATGTATAGGATTTTCCGAGGAAAGCGCGATATCCTGGAATTCCTTTACAATGTTGATCTTCATCTTGTTGGCCAGTTCATGGAGGAAGCTGCCCGTCCCCGCCGCGCAGACCTTGTTCATATCGAAATCGAGCGGATGCGTGTTTTCGATCATGATGTATTTCGAATCCTGGCCGCCGATTTCGAATATCGTGTCTACCTCGGGATCTATGGCAACAGCCCCCCGTGCGTGGGCCGTAATCTCGTCTATGATCAGGTCCGCATCGAGAAAATCGCCGACAACATTGCGTCCTGATCCCGTCGTCGCAATGGCCATCAACTTGATCTTGCTGCCGACCTCACTTTGCAGGGTGCGCAAAAGCTTCTGGGTGACCTCGATCGGTTTTCCCTGAGTCGGCACGTAGCATTTGTGCAAAATTTGATACTTCTCGTTGATGAGCGCGTACTTCGTCGTTGTCGAGCCAATATCGACGCCCAGGTATGCTTCCACGGCCCTGCCCTTTTTCTTCGTCCACGGCGCAAGGGAATTATCGGGATCGAAGCTCGTCTGCTCGACACACAACTGTTCGGCCCTCGGGAAAGAGTAGGTGGATTGCGCATCTCTTTTGACAAGCCGATCGAGGTCGATCTCGTTGCGGTATTTCTGTTTCCGGGCCTGGAGCGCGGCTCCGAGAGCGCCGAGGGAAGTATGGTAAGCAGGCACTTGCAGCGTTGGGAAGTAGTGCTGGAAAGCCTTAACCTGCAGATTGTTTGAAGCCATGCCTCCTATGAACACGATCGGGTCCAGCAGTTCGCGGTTCCCTACGATGGTGCTCATGTAGTTTGCCGCGTTCCCATAGTGGAGCCCTGCAATAATGTTGGGCAGGCTCTCCCCCTTATTCTGGAGATGAATCATGTCCGACTTCGTGAAAACAGTGCAGCGGCAGGCAACCGGAGCGGGATAGGTACTCTTGAGCCCGAGTTCGATAAAGTCGCTCAGAGTCTGCTGGAGTTTCTCCTGGTCCATTGAAAAGCTGGGTCCATAAATCGATTGGGCAAGACGCTCGGCCTGCTGATCGATAAAGGACCCCGTGCCGGATGCACACGGTCCGTTCATGTTGAAGGATTCCAGATGCCATTCTTCTCCGCTGTACGCCAGTTGGAACACAGCGGCATCCTGTCCCCCCACGCTGATGATCGTCCGAACTCCCGGCACTACGTGGATGGCCCCAAGTACCTGGGCGATTGTCTCCACTTCAAAAGGCGCGGACAATTTCTCAGCCAGCAGTTCCCCATGGACTCCGGTGAAAATAACGGATCGGACAATTCCGGACTCAGCCCTGATTTTCCCAAGTACGCTTTCGAGCAATTGGTGAGTTTCTTCATAAATTAACCCGAAATGGCGCAGATAGGGCGTTTCCAGGACGATTTTCCCATTTTCGTCCAGGACGACGCAATTGATGCTGACCGATCCGATATCAACTCCAACATCGTAGTTCATGATTGTAATCCTTTGATAATCCAACACTTTTCCGGTAAGAGGCATAGTCCGGACAAAAAACTTCGCCTAATATAGTTTTTTCGACGGCTTTGTTCAATCATTAGATTAGCGTTAGAACGCCGAAAACAGGAAAAGAAGATCAAACAAGAATTGTTTTTAGTCCGGATAGACTTCCCGGATAATTGGGCGGATTTGAGTATCCGCCCGATGCACAATAAATCAGAACCACTCAAAAGCGAAAGCGGCAAATAACGATGAGCGAGAATTGATCCTATATCCTGACGCGGAATACAAAGGCTGTTTCTGGTGAATTTTCATCGAATACTTCACGCATCTCTGCTATTGCTCAAACTTTCGTTAGTTTTCATTTGATTATGCATTGCGCAGCTCGGCACGAGCGCAAGACGTGCTACGAGGCGCAACAGCCTCGTAAAAGATCCCCATCCTGACGTGCCCCCAACAACAGGAGCACTTTCGGCTTTGCTTACCTGCACAAGCGATGCGGATCCGACAGGAGCAGGAGGAGCCTGCGGCTGCAATGCCTCTGCCGGGAACGCCGGACTATTCCTCCTTCTTCCGACTCATTTGTGCAAGGCGCGCGGTCAGAAAACGGACGAGTTCGCGAAGCCCTTCCCTTTTCAGGGAAGAAACCAGGAAAACGGGAAAGCCCAGTTGTACGAAGCTGTCTTTAATGCCGTCAAGATCCTTTTGGCTTTCGACCAAATCCATCTTGTTCAACACAATTATTTTGGGTTTTTTTGAAATCTCTTCCGAATAGCTCTGCAATTCATGATCTATCTGCCTGAATGACTGCAGGGGATCTTCCGGCGAAATCTGCGATGCATCGACTACATGGAGCAAAAGACGCGTCCTCTCGATATGCTTAAGAAATCGGATTCCCAGACCGGCCCCCTCAGCAGCTCCTTCGATCAATCCCGGAACGTCCGCCATCACGAAAGGCGGCGCATCGTCATACTGAACGACTCCCAGGTTGGGTGTGAGCGTGGTGAAGGGATAATCGGCAATTTTCGGACGAGCCGCCGAGACAACCGAGATGAGGGTCGATTTCCCGGCATTGGGAAGGCCCACCAGGCCCACGTCGGCGATGAGCTTCAGCTCCAGTTTGAGTTCCTTCTCCTCGCCGGGCTGCCCTTCCTGGGCAAAACGAGGGGTCCTGTGGGTCGAAGAGACAAAATGAGAGTTCCCCTTCCCGCCTCTTCCTCCCTGCGCGGCGATCCACCTCTGGCCGGGTTCGGTAAGGTCAGCCAGGACTTCACCGTTTTCGGGATTTTTTGCAACCGTTCCCACCGGAACTTCCAGAACGAGGTCCTCACCGCTCCGGCCGTTTCGGTTCTGTCCCGACCCGCCTCTTCCGGCTTCCGCACGGAAAAGGTTGCGGTAGCGAAAGTCGAGCAGACTGCCCTTCCGTTCCGAAGCTTCGAGCACGACGCTTCCGCCGTTACCGCCGTCGCCTCCGTCCGGCCCGCCCCGGGGAACGTATTTTTCGCGCCGGAAACTCACACAGCCGTTTCCGCCTTTTCCGGCAACAATCCTTATAACAACTTCATCGATGAATCGCATTTAGGTCAAAATTCCTAAACATGGAATATCCGGCGCCTCGCTCAAGCGAATGGGGAAACGCGCAGGGTAAGCTTCATCGCGCCCAAGCTCCGACGCATCGACGTAAACTTAAGAGTGCCCAGTCTGCCATGCGCTGAAGGCGCTGAATAATTCGAGCCCAAGGTAATCACCCTGGGTATGTTGGGAACATCCAAATTTTACGCCTTCTACCCTGAAGGGGTTAAATAAGAGCGGCTCCAAACTCCAACGGGTTGCATGGTTTCTATCTAACCCTTTCAGGGTAAAAAAAAATTATGCGTCGGCGCGATCCCCAGGGTGGCGCTCCGCTGACCCTGGGCTATTCTTATTTAGCGCTTTCAGCGCATGAAACCGTCTCCATACTCTGAAATTCCCTTTTAAGCTATGCATGCAATACGAACTGTGCTCATGCGAAGCTTCACCACGACATGACAAGAACCGACTTTTTCAGCTCACTGCTCACTGACCACAGCTCACTCAAAAAAAGCTCCCCTCTCACCATCTCGGTGGGAGGGGAGCTTTTGAATTCTGTTCCGGGAAGTCGGCGAAACGCTTACTGAGCGGTGTTGACGGGATAAACGCTGATCTTTTGGCGCATCTTGTCTTTGTACTCGAATGTGACCACGCCGTCCGAAAGCGCAAAAAGGGTATAATCCCTGCCCATTCCGACGTTGTTTCCGGGATGGAACTGCGTGCCGAGCTGACGGACGATGATGTTGCCGGCGCGTACGAATTCGCCGCCGAACTTCTTTACGCCTCTACGCTGGCCCGCGCTGTCACGGCCGTTTCGGGAACTTCCTCCCGCTTTCTTATGTGCCATTTTATGCCTCCAAAAACCGAACGCGGGCTGGGCGCCTCAGCGTCCCCAATCCGCACCGGGTGTTATCCGATATTCTCAACGCGAACGGCAGTGTAGCCCTGCCTGTGTCCCTGCTTCTTCCGATAGTCCTTGCGGCGTTTGTGTTTGAAAATAACGATTTTCGGAAGCCGCCCGTGCTCAATTATCTTGGCCTGTACCGCGATCCCTTCGACCAGCGGCTGACCAACCCGGACTTCGTTTCCATCGGAAAAGAGGAGCACCTGATCCATAGTCACGCTCTCCCCTACCTCACCGGGAAGCTTTTCCACTTTGACGATATGACCGGGTCTGGCTTCGTATTGCCTGCCGCCGGACTTAAAGATGGCGTACATAAATCAATTCCTCCAACTGGCTTTATTGCGATTCCACTGCGGAGCATGAATCGGCGATGATAAAAAAAGCGGCCTCTTCGGCCGCTTGGAAGGCCTTGAAGCCCATTAATTACATTGTAGCATAAATTCCCTGTTTCAGGATCATTTCCTGGTATTCTTTCAGCCTTTCACAGCTATCCAAACATTTGTTCTTGTCCTCGCTGGCTCGATCACAACTGATACACGGGCTTTTAACCATCACCATGCCTCCTGTGGGATAAAATATTTGGAATTGCTTTATATATTTTAGCCCGATTGACGTTGTCAAGTCTTTTTTGGGCTTGACACGATTTAGAGGCACAGATTTCGGCTTCGGCACCGAGGCTCTACGGTGTCAGAACCGGTTCGCGCAAAAGCATGCGGATCGCCTCCCCGGCTGTCGCAGCCAGCTCCGGATGCGTATCGGAGAGGGCTTCGATCTGGCGCAGGTGGTCGGCCGTGCGTAATATAATCATTGCCAGATCGCCTTCATCCATTCCGGAAATTTCCCTTACTTTATCCCAGGAAATGCCCTGCGCCCAGTGGTAAACCGTCACAACCGCCCAGAAAGGAAGCGGCGGGATCTCAAATCCTTCCGCCTGCAGCCTCTCCCGCAGGCGCTGCAGGCTCTGGAGCATGGAGAAGAACGGCTTTGCAAGGTCGGGATATTTCCAGACAAAGGTGGCGAGTTGCAAATCCCCCTGCCTGTCCCTGTCCATTACAAAAGGAGCTATGAGGGCGGCAAGAAGTTCCGGCTTTTGCTGCGGGAAAACATTCTTGCGAATTCCTTCGGAGATGAGCAGGGGTTGATCGAGCCGCAGCTTGGAGGCCCATGATCCATCCGACGTAAGCTTTCCTTCCTCGCCAACGTATCCTTCTCCCTGGAGCAGGCGAAAATGCTTGAGGAAAGAGCGCCAGAGCTGTTCCTGGGCCGAGTCCACCTGGGCATAATGGTGAAAATAGCGCCTCAGGGCCGAGGAAAAAGGATGAGCCGTATCTTTCTGGCAAGGTCCGAAAAGGGAACATTTTTCGCACGGAAAGGCTTCGAGCCGCTCGGCCAGGACAACCATTTCGCGCGAGTCCATGGCCGACTTCGGAGAATCCGCTCCCTCGACCGGAACCGGTTGGAATTCACCGGAAGCGGCCCGTGCAACGAGTTCCTGCCACGCTCCACGATCTCCCATGTCGGGGATTTCCTCGATCAGCACACTCAGCTCGCGAATCCGCTGAAATGCGACGCGATGCGTGCGGATGCGATTTCGCTTGAACCGGACGGGATGCGCCATGCGGGCGGCTTCGATGTTCCTGAATCCCATGTCGGGATATGCCATGCAGATATAGGGAGTACCCCGCATGCTCAAGAATATCCGGCCGGGGCCCAGCTTATCGAGAAAATGCTTGTACTTCGGCTTGCGTTTGAGCGCTTTGCGCATCTTCCGGAACTGGTCGAGCGTATTTGCAAACTGCGGCCGGATTTCCGTCAGTTCCTCGAGCGAGCCGCAGTTCATCTCATCCTGCCATGCGAGCAGTTCGGCACGCACAGCTTCCAGCTTCTTCATTGCCCGGGTATCCCGGTTCATGTTCTGGTAGGTCGCAAGAGAAGAGATGAAAAGGCTTCGGACCTCATCCGGAGTGTGCGAAAGAAGCAGATTCAGGACCATCGAAAAATTGATCTTGATCTGGCTCTGAATCGGATCGGGAGGCGATTTCAAAAGATCGTGTATCAGGCGCGGGTCCTGATGCTGTCCGGGATGGACGAGCACAAACCCGATTTCGTCCATACCGCGCCGCCCGGCTCTCCCCGTCATCTGCAGCAGGTCCGTGGCGGTCAGGGGAACGAATTCCCTCCCGTTGAACCGGTCGCTCTGGAAGACTACAACCGTGCGCGCCGGAAAATTCACGCCCGCCGCAATGGTGGACGTGGAGAAAATGGCGTCCAGGAAGCCTTCCTGCATCAATTTTTCGAGCAGGATCTTCCAGTGCGGGAGCTGTCCGCCATGGTGAGACCCGACCCTGCAGCTTCGCAGAATCGACAGATGCTGGTGCGTACGCAGGAAGGGATAGCTTTCGAGCAGCTCATCCACTCTCTCCTGGAAAGCTTCCTCATCATCCCTTTTGTTACTCTCAGGTCCGGGACGGCAGAATGTGACCGACTTGTCACAGTCGGATCGCGACTTGAGGAAAAATATACCGGGTAGGAGATTTGCCTGCCGGAGCACGTCCATTATCTTCGGGATTTCGGGCACTTCGGTTCGAGGGAGCGCTCTGCGGTCGATCTTCTCGATCCTGGGCAGGAGCCCGCGGCGGGAACCAAGCGGCGCAAGCTCGCCCGTGGGGAAGAGGAAGAGCGGAAAAAGCGGCACCGGACGCTCGTAAGCCGCCACCCAGTTGCAGGGAGAACCCCGCATCCAGGTCAGCCAGCCGCAGATTTCCTGCGCATTGCGGATGGTCGCTGAAAGCAGGAGCAGCCGGACACGCGGCGGAAGATAGATGAGGACCTCTTCCCAGACGACTCCCCGGTCCGTATCGCCAAGGTAATGGGCTTCATCCAGTACGACCAGGTCGATATCGAGGTCCTCTCCCCGGTGCATGATATCATAGAGCTGATTGCGGAGAATTTCCGTTGTGCCGACAACAACCGGGGCATGTACGTTTTCTTTTCTGTCCCCGGTAAGGATCCCGACGTTCTCCGGGCCGAAAATTCCGCGGAACTCTTCGAATTTGGCGTTTGACAAAGCCTTCAGTGGAGATGCATACCAGCTCTTGCCGCCCCTGTTGAATACCTTACCGATGGCTTCGATGGCTATGTAAGTCTTTCCCGCGCCGGTGGGAGCGGTGACGAGGACATCCGATTTATCTACCGCATCCAGGGCTTCCAGCTGGTAAGGGTCGGGAACGAAAGGGGCAGGTTCGGGGGTCCGGATCTGGCCCAGAATCGGACGCAGACTGCGGTAGAGTCTCAGAGTGTAAGGCTCGGAAGGTCTTTCGGATGGTGAGCTTCTGTGTTGCCGTGGCCGATAGCGCTTCTGCCCGGGCCTGTTCATGTCGGGAAAAATTGCCAATAAGCACCTCTAAATTTAACTTTCTGTGAATTATCGTCTAAAAGACGTAAAAAGCCAAATATTCTCCAACCAAAAGGTCCTAATTATGTACACATCAGGAAAGATAATGACTCGCAAACCTGCAAAAGCAGATGACGCCGATATTTCCTATCATGTCACAACACTTCGGGTCCCGCTCTTCGAAGTGGATTTGGGCCAGGCTGTTTATCACGGCAATTATTACCACCTATTTGAGTTGGCACGTGAGGATTTTCTGAGGGAGATCGGTTTTCCTTACAGAGAATTTATGAATCGCCAATTACATCTGGCTATTGTTGAAGCACAGTGCTCTTATCGCAGACCGCTCCATTACGACGACATCATTCATATTCACACCGGAATAGCACGGATGACAAGCCGCAGCCTCTCGTTTTCGCAGATCGTGTTCAGGGAAACCAGAGATGGCGCTGAAGAGACGGCCACAAGGGCGCTGCTCCAGGCGGTCTGCGTCCGCTTCTCGGGAGGGCCGGTGCAGTTGCCTGAAGAATTCAGGCATGCGGTCGAGAGATATCAAAAGCCTCTCGTGTGACTTCAGCAAAAGGAACGGTGAGCAGCGGAAGGTAGACACCGTACCCACCACCCCGGCTCATCTTCCCATACCCCATTGTTCCATAACTCAGCGGCTCATTGAAAAGTGCCGTTTTCTCTTGTTTTTTGCCCTCAACCGTAATACCATACCAATAAATGCGTATTACCCGAGGACGACGATGAAAACTATCGCGATAAAGATTTCCGACGACTTGTTGGCCGAAATACAGGTAGCCGCCAAGGAAAAGGGTGAAACCAGATCAGCCGTTATGCGTGAAGCTTTGGAAGAATATTTTTCCCGGAAGAAGCACCGCAATACAGGGTCTTGCCTCGACCTCGCCCGGGATTTGGCCGGGTGCGTGGAAGGAGCGCCTGATCTCTCAACTAATCCGACACACATGGATAAGTATGGAGAATGAAGCAGCAGGTCATCCTCGACACCGGTCCCTTGGTCGCCTTTATTAATTCACGGGACAGTTTTCACGATTGGGCACTGGCTCAGTGGGCCTCCATAAAACCCCCTTTGCTGACATGCGAAGCAGTAATCTCGGAGGCTTGTTTTCTGCTGAGAGATCGCGACAAAGGCGTTAACTCGGTCCTTGAACTACTGTATCGGGAGATCCTGACGGTCCCCTTCCGACTGGCTGAACATATCGCGCCGGTTTCTGCTCTATTGAAGAGATACAGCAATGTACCTATGTCATTGGCGGATGCATGCCTGGTGCGAATGGCCGAATTGCGGGATAGCAGTTCGATACTCACGCTCGATTCCGATTTCAGAGTTTATCGCAAGCACAAGCATAAGATTATTCCATTAGTCACGCGCTAACCAGACCTGAAGTTTTTTCTCCATGACATAGTCACGTTTTCCCAATCATCTATCCCCCCTGCATACCCTCGGCAGCTTTCTTTTCACCTCTTCCCGCTTCTGTTTCACCCGTGCGATATTCCGCTCACGGAGTTCGACGATCCGCGCCTTTTCGTTCTCGACTTTTTCACGCAACCCGCGGAGCCTGGACTCGATGACCGCAACCTGCTCCTGCAGCTTTTCGCGCAAGCGCTCCCGGTTCTCGTTGCTCTCTGAATGAAATCCCGCCTCGATCACTTTCTTCCGATCGGAATGTCTCTTGTCTGCATGTACCCCCATGGAATACACCCCTTGATGTTTCTTCGTCCAAAACAATATTTTCTTTAAATATCGGCATGTTACAGGTCAAGATACTGTTTCGGCAATTTCTTTGCGGAGGCGCGTGGCAAAGATGTGGGCCAGCCTGAGAGGCTCCGGGATACGGTACCGGCGCAGGCACTTTGAAACGAGGGCTTGGGAGGTGGGAATGTCCGAGAGGTGTCCGGGAGAGATATAGATCGGCTTCACGCCGCTTCTTGAGCAATATGCCAGGCCCACCGGCTCGCCTTCGAGAAGGATCGGCCTGCCGGTCCCTTTGATAAGAGGAACCGGTTCGTGCTCACCGCAGAGCAGGCTCTTGGCACATCCGACGGTCGGAATTCCAAGGCAGAGTCCGAGATGCGCGGCAAAGCCGAATTTTCTCGGATGCGCAATACCCTGCCCGTCGCAGAGGAAGACGTCGGGCTTTTCGTGGACATCCCGATAAGCATCGAGGAGAGGAGGAATCTCCCGAAAGGAAAGCAGTCCCGGAACATAGGGGAACTTCACAGTGGATACGCGGTGGACGGATTCGACCGGATCCAGGTCCGGCCAGCTAAAGGTAAGGATTACCGCAACGATCCGGTCGGTCGCCCTGGAATAGGCTATATCGGCAGCCCCGAGAATGCGAAAAGAGGAAGGAAGGGGTTGAATCTGAACCTGACCGGCAAGCTTCTTCTGGAGGGCAACGGCCTCCCTGGGAGAGATGTCCCAATCGACCGGGGCTGCGTTCAAAGCAGGAAGCCTCCAAACGCGAAATTATCTCTTAGGAGAGGAAACAAAAATCCGCCTCCGTTCCTCGAGTAAACTCCGAGGAAACGGAGGCGAACCCATTTTCTACTGCATTAGCTGCATCTCGAAAATCCGCACGAACGGCATACTATGCAGCCGCCCTCGTGCTCAACTGCGGAACCGCAGTCGGGGCATGCCCCCATATCGTCGGCGAACGTATTGTTGATATTGGCGTTCGCGTACTGATTGAGCACCTTGGCAATACCGTCCGAACAGGACACGACCTGCTCGCCGTTTCTCCAGGTCGGAGAGGGGCACCTGATGCCCACAAGCTGCCTGATGACGGACTCGACCTTTACGCCCGAGCGCAGGGCCAGCGAAATGAGGCGGCTGGTGGCCTCGATCTGTGAATAGGCGCACCCGCCTGCTTTACCCATCTGGGCAAAGACCTCGCAGATACCGTACTCATCGGAATTGATCGTTACGTAGAGTTTACCGCAACCGGTATTGACACGCTCGGTGATTCCATGGGTCGTATCAGGCCGGGGCCGCGGTTCGACCTGCGGGTACTCGGTCTTGCGCTGGATGTTCAGCACCTGCACGTCGCGGCTTCCATCGCGATAGATCGTGAGTCCCTTGCAGCCCAGTTGGTAAGCAGAGATGTAGGCCTTATAGACGTCATCCGTCGTTGCTGCGAACGGGAAGTTGATGGTTTTGCTCACCGCGTTGTCGGTATGTTTCTGGAATGCAGCCTGTATCCGAATGTGCCATTCCGGATCGATATCGTGCGAAATCACGAAGACCCTGCGAACGTCATCGGGGATTTCCTTGAAGTTGTTGAGGCTTCCCTTCTCGGCGATCCGCTTCATAAGGTCTTCCGAATAGAACCCGCGATCCTTCGCAACCTTCTGAAAGTAGGGATGGGTCTCTACCAGTTCCTCTCCATCAAGGACTTTGCGGATGAAACTGATGGCGAAAATCGGTTCGATTCCGCTCGAACAACCGGCAATGATGCTGATCGTGCCCGTCGGAGCGATCGTGGTCGTCGTGGCATTTCGCATAGAGGGAGTTGCGGTGCTGTCGTAAACCGACCCGGAGTAATTCGGGAAATTGCCCCGCACCTCGGCGAGCGAAGCCGAAGCCGCTTTGGACTCTTTCTGGATGAAGCCCATTACCTCTTCGGCCGCGTTTACCGCCTCTTCCGAGTTGTAGGGGACGCCCAGGGCGATCAGCAGGTCCGCAAACCCCATAACACCAAGCCCTATTTTCCTGTTCGACTTGGTGAGTTCATCAATTTTTTCAAGCGGATATTTATTTGCTTCGATCACGTTGTCCAGGAAATGGACTACATCCCGGACCGTCTCCCGGAGATGTTCGTAATCGAGTTTTCCATCCTTATGCATGTGCGCGAGATTGATGGAGCCGAGATTGCAGGACTCATACGGGAGCAGCGGTTGCTCGCCGCAGGGGTTGGTGCTCTCGATCATTCCGATCTGCGGCGTGGGATTGTCCCGGTTCATGGCATCGATGAAGATGATTCCGGGTTCTCCGTTGTTCCATGCGGAATTTACGATCTGATCGAAAACCTTTCGCGCGGAAAGACTTTCAACGACTTCGCCGGTACGTGGATTGATAAGGTTGTAATCGGAACCGGTTTCGACGGCCCGCATGAACTCATCCGTGACGGCAACGGAGATGTTGAAATTGGTCATGCGGTCGTTTTCGGTCTTGCAGGTAATGAATCTCTCGATATCCGGATGGTCCACCCGCAGGATGCCCATGTTGGCGCCGCGGCGCGTGCCGCCCTGCTTGATGGTCTCGGTTGCGACATCAAAAACGGACATGAACGAAACCGGACCGCTGGCGACTCCCTGGGTAGAGAGCACCTTGTCGTTTTCCGGCCGTATTCTCGAAAATGAGAAACCCGTTCCTCCTCCGCTTTTGTGGATCATCGCGGCGTGCTTGATGGCCTCGAATATGCTGTCTATGGAGTCTTCGATCGGGAGTACGAAACAGGCGGACAGCTGCCCCAGATGCCTGCCTGCATTCATCAGGGTCGGAGAATTGGGCATGAAGTCCAGGGAGGTCATCAACTCAAAAAACTTGCGCGAGGTTTCCTCAACCTTTTCCGGCCCTTCAAAAAAGGCATCCGGTTGGGCAATCGCCAGCGCAACCCTCCGAAACAACTGCTCGGGGGTTTCCATCGGCTCGTTATCGTCGCCCTTGATGAGGTAACGTTTCTTGAGCACGATCAAAGCATTGGGAGTAAGTTTCCCGGCCATGTCACCAATCATTTTTCCTGCCGATCCTTTTTTTGAAAACGCGGTATAGTCTTCTTCAACGTAGGAGGATAGCGTAGAAGCCTCCAGTGTCTCCATAAATTTTATCCTTTTTTGACCATCTTTTTAATACTGAAAGGAAGGAAAATTTGCCCCGCGACGAGGGGAATTCATACCGGGAAACCGTGACCGGAGTCAAAGAGTCGTTCAAAATAAAAATGGTCGGATGCGACTGAAAATAAGCGGATTCAGACCAATTTCCTCTTAATCGCCGAAAAGAGAAAAATATCTCTGCGTATCTCGCCGATCGGATTCCACTCTCATCAAAACCCGCTCCAGCAAAGGGTTTGCCGTCCTTCCCTTTTCTCGGGAATTCCACGGAAATCGTATGCCCCGGGCGGCGTTTCCGCGAACGGCGCTGAAACATAACATGGCCTGACGAAGTTGGACATGGTAAAACGCTGCCTCGCTTGCTCGAAAGCAATCCGCTTTACAGATTGTTCGTCGATAAATTATATTTATCGGGCTTCGTCAAGGTTACAGGTTCAAGTTCCCAGAGGCGCATTTATGGATTCCCTTCGGCTGGTTGCAAAGCTCGAATCACTCGATGGTTTTCGCTCGTTCGTTTTTCCGAAAGCAGAGGGAAACGAGCGCCTGAAAAGCATCCTTCCGGATTTGGACCTGGTCCTGGAAGAAGTCCTGACAAACATCGTCTACTACGCCTACCCTTCCGGGCAGGGCGACATCGAACTCGAATGCGGGATCGTAAACGAGGGGGAACTCCTTATCCGAATAAAGGACTGGGGCGTTCCATTCAATCCGCTCGAAAAGGGCCCGCCCGACCTCACGCTCGACATTTCCGAACGTGAAATCGGCGGCCTCGGGATTTTTCTGGTCCGCCAACTGGCCCGCGAGGTCAATTATAAACGGGAAAATGAGGCAAACGTTTTGACGCTGCTTTTTACGGGCCGGGAAGATTGATCGGCCCCGGAGGGTTCCGTAAGCGGCGTTGCGTTGGTTTAGCAGGTCTGGAAGAGGATGGCGGAAATTATCCCAATTGTTGCGTCCAGAACATCCTTTGGGATTTTACACCCAAACTCGCAACGTCTGGCAGCCAGATCCAGGCTTTTGATTTGATGAGCGAGCACCGCACCTTTTATGCCGCACTTATCGGGGATGCGCACCTCGAAAGAATGTCCCCGTATGGTATTGGTAATTGGGCAGAGAAACGCAAGGCCGGTTCTTTCGTTAAAGGCTCTTGGTGAAAGGACCAGTGCCGGTCTTCTCCCCGACTGTTCATGGCCCGCCTGGGGATTAAAGTCGAGGTAGACAACATCACCGCGATCGGGAATAAACAAGCTCACCAGACTTCAGCCCCCCTCGGTTCTCCCGTATCCGCATCTTCCTGGAGATCCTCTTTCTTGACTCCAGCAAGCAGATCACAGAGCAGATACTTGGGCTTGATAACCGGTTTGACAACTAATCGGCCATCCTGCACGCTGCATTCAACGGCGGAGCTTTCAGTTATATTCAGTTGAGATGCCAGAACCGCCGGGATTCTCAGGGCAAGGCTGTTGCCCCACTTCCGAATTACCTGCATACCGTCTGTCCTCCAATCAGTTTCCATTGGCTATACAATGTATCGTTCACAAAGGAATTTAGGTCAAGTAAAAAGGGAGTGGAATACCTTATCGACAGTATTTCCCGAATACATCATCGAAAAGGTCTTGCTGGGGCGCCCGCCGGAAAATGAGCAGCTGCCCGACTCATTTTGCATGACGGCAAATCCCCCTTTCACCCAGATCCAAATATCCTCTATTCCCACAAACCGTGATTCTGTAATCTCATTGACAGCTTAGCTTTATTCCTGTTAGAATTTTCTTTTCCATTTTTCGCTGGAGCACTTATTGACGGGCTTTTCGTATTTTCAGCCCGGAAAAACAGGGCTCCGCTTTAGTCCAATCAAGGGTCGTTATGAAACTACGAGGCGCACAGATCTTTTTTGAATGTCTGAAAAAGGAAGGGGTCGAAGTCATATTCGGATTCCCCGGCGGAGCGGTGCTGGATTTATACCATGAAATGCCGAAGCACGACATCAGGCATATCTTGGTCCGCCACGAACAGGGAGCCGCCCATATGGCGGACGGGTACGCCAGGGCCAGCGGCCGCGTGGGCGTGTGTCTCGTGACCTCCGGTCCCGGGGCCACGAACACGGTAACCGGGATTGCCACGGCTAATATGGATTCAGTACCCATGGTGGTCTTCACCGGCCAGGTTCCAACCGCTCTTATCGGAGACGATGCATTCCAGGAAGTGGATATCATCGGCATTACCCGACCCTGCACCAAGCACAGCTATCTCGTGCGGGATGTAAACAGCCTCGCTTCAGTCATAAAGGAAGCCTTCTTCCTGGCGCGTACAGGCCGCCCCGGTCCCGTCGTGGTCGATCTGCCCAAGGACGTGGTTCAGGCCATAACGGAATTCCGCTATCCCAAAAAACTCGACCTGCCCGGTTACCGGCCGACCCTGGAAGCCCACTCCGGCCAGATAACCAAGGCCTACCAATATCTGAAAAAAGCAAAGAATCCGGTGATTTTCGCCGGCGGCGGGATCATTATCTCCGAATCCTCCCACGAGCTTCTGAAACTCGCAACGGAACTGCAGGCGCCCGTCACCTGCTCTCTCATGGGCCTTGGCGGCTTTCCCGCGGCAACGGTCGATTCCAAAGGGAAGAGGAAACCGCACCCGCTGTGGCTCGGGATGCTCGGGATGCACGGCACCTACCAGGCCAATATGGCGATCTCGCATGCGGACGTCATCTTTGCCGTCGGAGTGCGTTTCGACGACCGCGTGACCGGCAAAATCAGCACCTTTGCGCCCAAGGCCAAAATAATCCACGTTGACGTTGACCCCACCAGCATAAGCAAGAATGTGGACGTGGACGTTCCTATCGTGGGCGACTGCAAAAATGCACTCCAGCAGTTGATCCGCTGCGCGGAGGAAGACCCGGTCGAAGGGCTCCGCGAGGCGCGAAAGGCGTGGCTGGACCAGATAACCGAGTGGCGGGAAAAACATCCTCTGACCTACTGTCAGGAAGGCGACATCATAAAACCGCAGTACGTCGTCGAAAAGATTTATGAAATCTCCGGAGGCGACGCCATAATCACGACCGAAGTCGGCCAGCACCAGATGTGGACGGCCCAGTTCTTCCATTTCCACAAGCCGCGTGCCCTGCTGACCTCGGGAGGGCTCGGAACCATGGGATACGGGTTTCCGGCGGCGATCGGCGCCCAGGTTGCCTTCCCCGACAAGCTCGTGGTGGACATCGCGGGCGACGGCAGCATCCAGATGAATATCCAGGAACTCTGCACGGCCGTCTGTAACAACATTCCCGTGAAGGTTGCCATTCTCAACAACAAGTATCTCGGCCTGCCGCGGCAGTGGCAGGAACTCTTCTACGAGAAGAACTACATGGGATCCTGCCTGGAGTCGCCCGACTTCGTAAAGCTCGCGGAAGCCTTCGGAGCGGTCGGACTGAGGGCGACAAAGCCCGAAGAAGTCGAACCGGTCCTCAGGGAAGCTTTTTCGATCAAGAAGCCGGTCCTCATGGAATTTCTCGTAGCGGAGGAGGAAGGGGTCTATCCGATAGTACCTCCCGGAAAGAGCATCACGGAAATGCTGCTGGCATAAACGACAAAAAACGGCTGCTGTTCCCGGCGGACTATATCGGCGGGAATTGCGGGGAGATTTTCAGGTGATAGTTACAGACACACAACGGCACACAATCGGAATACTGGTTCAGAACGTTCCCGGTGTTCTTGCCAGAATCGCGGGTCTTTTCAGCGGCCGCGGGTACAACATCGAAACGATCACGGCGTCACTGACTCACGAACCGGGCCTTACACGGATCACGCTCGTCACGACCGGCGACGAACGCGTCCTGTCGCAGATAATCAAACAGTTGAATAAACTTGTGAATATTATTAAAGTCTACGACTTTGCGGAAACGGAATTCGTGGACCGCG
>JAEZHY010000286.1 GCA_023416335.1 Pseudomonadota bacterium
AGAGACGGGCACCAATCGGAAAAGGGCCGTAGGATGGGTGGGAGCGGAGCGGGAACCCATCGTTTTTGGGATCAAATCGAATCAATGAGCTTTATGCTTAAAATGGCGCCTGCCCTTACGCAAAGAACATTCTTTCCCCGGTTATGGCGCGATCTTCCGACCGGCCATTTTCTCGGTTCCAGGCCGGCACGGTCAGGAAACCGTGCCTTAACTCAACGGAAACGGCAGTTTTTGGCTCTCGTTCAAACTGTGTTGACGGTATAGGGGCCCTAGGCGTCTTAACGGCCTGCGGCGCCACACCTCCATCGAGAGACGGCGCCAACCGGAAAGGGCCGTAGGATGGGTGGGAGCGGAGCGGAAACCCATCGTTTTTAGGCTCCTTCCCCTCTCAGCCATCGGAAGCTCAAGGACTGTCGAATACGACTCCTTTTTCCGTATGACAACTTTCCCGTGTTTCCAGACACCAACTTATGCCTCTCCGGTCAATCATTCCGGGGCGTTCCGAAAAACGATGGGTTGTCACCCATCCTACGCCCACCTCGTGCTGGTGCTTCAAAACCGGGGCACAAACCGAAAGAGGAAACAGGCAATTTAGGTGGTATTAGAGAAGCAGTGAACTGTGAGCTGAAGCCTAAACAGACAGGGGAAGTATTTTTCAGCTCACTGCTCACTATTCACTGATCACTGAACCTCGCTCACCGCCGCCCCTTACCTTAAAAAGCCTTTTACTTCCCCCTTCACCGGGGCAGCCGCTTCGATGTACTCCCGCGCCAGTTCGCTGTAGTGCGTGCAGCTCCGACGGATCATCTCCCGCTCGGAATCTCCCGTCTTCTTCTTTATGACCGCGGGGGCGCCCATGACTACCGTTCCCGGCGGGACCTCGAAGCCCGGCGGCACCAGAGCGCCGGCCGCAACGATCGAGCCCTTCCCTATTTTGGCACCGTCCAGAATGATGGATCCCATGCCGATCAGACAGTCGTCTTCCACCGTGCAGCCGTGCACGATCGCCTTATGGCCGATTACGACCCGATCGCCGATGTGCAGGGGGAACTTCGGGGCGGTCACATGCAGCGTGCTGTTGTCCTGCACGCTGGTGTACGATCCGATCCGGATGTAATTTACATCGCCTCTCACAACGGTGTTGAACCAGATGCTGCTGTACTCGCCGATTACCACGTCGCCGATCACCCAGGCACCCGGTGCGATGAAAACGTTTTCGCCGATGCGCGGCAAGATGTCTCGATAAGTCAAAATACTCATTTATCTGTCCTCTTTCTTCGTCCCGCCTTGCAGTTGCTTGAGGCCCAGGAGGTCCGCAATCGCCGCAGCCGAATACTTTACGAACTGTGAGAATTCCTCCGGGTCGAGTTGTTTCTCCTTCGGATTCGGAACCGAATCGGGCAGATTCAGAGCATGCGGCGCATTCCGCAATTCGGGCTTCGGGGTAACCTCGAATTCGGGTTCGAACGCGTCGGTGAAATACTTCTCCTGGAAAACGGCGAACTTGAGTGCATGGGCGGTCGCGTCCAGAACGGCCCTGCGGTTCCTGTCGACCTTGCCTTCGGCAACTGCCTTGCGAATTCCCGCGAGGCACTCTCCGCCCTGGGTACAGGAAATGTGTCCGTTGCGGTTGGCGATGAGCATGGCATCCATGATTTCCTGCTCGGTAATCTCCACCACCCGCACCGCCCCCTCGCCCGCTATCTTTCGGTAGCGCTCGACGAGATTGATCACGCGGGGCATCGAAACCGGATTGCCGATCATGGCCGCCTGCGCAACGCTCGGCCGCACGGTTACGGGCCGGAACTCCCGCTTTGCCGTTTCGGGTTCGAGATAATAAAGGTAAACCGGGTTGGCGTGTTCGGACTGCACTCCGATTACGGCCGGCAGGGAATCGATGATCTTAAGGTCAAACAGCTTCAGGAAACCGGCCATGACTGCAGTAATATTTCCGGCATTGCCGATCGGAACGACGACTGCCAGGTCGCCGACTTCATAATCGAAAATCTGGGCGATTTCGTAGCTGTAGGATTCCTGACCGAGAATACGCCAGGCATTCTTGGAATTCATGAGAGCAACTTTGAAGTTCTCGGAAAGATTCTCGACAACCTTCATGCAGTCGTCGAATACTCCGGGGATCTCGATAACGCGGGCCCCGTTCCCGAGAGGCTGGCTGAGCTGCTGGGGCGTGACTTTACCCTGGGGCAGCAGGACCGCGGATTTCACATTTCCGCAAAGATAGGATGCATAAAGCGCGGCCGAAGCCGAAGTGTCGCCGGTGGAAGCGCAGATCGCCAGGACATCGCGCACGCCGCGCTTGTTTATGAGAAAATTGAGGTAGCTGAAAGCACTCGCCATTCCTCGGTCTTTGAAGGAAGCACTGGGATTTTGCCCGTCATTTTTGAAGTAGAACGGGATTCCCGCCCACTCGCCCATCACTTCGTTCGCGGCAATAACCGGCGTATGTCCCTCGCCAAGGCAGATGATGTCTTCCGGCGGAATGATGGACCCGATCAGTTCGTGATATCTGTAGATTCCGCGAAGCGAGGGGTGATTGACCATACTCCGGTAGTCGAAGATCTCACGCCATTTCGTTCCGGGCGTCTCTTTCAGGCGATCCCATTCCTTGTCTTCGATAAGGAGCACGGAGCCGCAACCGGGACAGGTGTAAAGCAGTTCCTCGATGCCGTAGCGACTGCCGCAACCGAGGCAATGGTAACAGTAATCTCCCCGGACCTGCGGCATGACAAAAGATTGAATTTCAGCTGGGAACCGATCAATTTTCATCGAAACTCCTGGATCAGGTATTTTTGTCGGACAATTTCAAACCGGGGTTCTCTCAATAGCAGAGCCAAAGGGAAATATCAAATATTCGTGGACAATAATCAAGGGCTTATCGGCAACGCCAAATCCCTGATGGGACATTTGCTTGGTTCATGTTGCGCAAATGCCGCACTTTCCAATGCACTGTATCTTTTTTGCAACAGAACACATCTTTTGCGAGACCTTGATCTTTTTTGCCTGTCCGTGTAAAAGTGCCCCACATCTTACTCGCCGGCAGGAGGCTCCCAATTTTGCCAACCCCGTTTACTGGCACGGAAGATGCTAGGTGGAGCCGGCAAGGAGGATTAGGGGCGTGAATTACGGGTTTATGAAACAGCATACAATTTGCCAGGAAGTCTGGTGCAGCGGAGTTGGCCTGCATTCCGGCCTTAAGGTTTCCTTGAGGCTCAAGCCTGCTCCCGTGGATCACGGAATCCGGTTCCGCCGGGTGGACATTCCGGAGACTCCCACCATTTCCGCTCACTATAATCATGTTGTCAATACGTTCCAGGCAACCACAATCGGGTTTGACGGCGTAGTCGTATCGACTATCGAGCATCTCATGGCCGCTCTGTATGGATGCGGAGTGGACAATGCTCTCGTTGAAGTGGACGGGCCCGAGGTGCCTATTTTCGACGGAAGCGCGGCGCCCTATGTGAAACTGCTGAAGAGAGCATCGATTCGGGAGCAGAGTGCGGCCAGGAACTTCCTCACAATCCAGCAGCCTGTTACGGTCATGGACGGCGACTCTTTCATAAAGGCCACTCCATCCAACGAATTCAAGATACGCTACGTAATCGATTTTCCGCATCCCCTGGTGGGAACCCAGGAGCTTTCCTGGTCTCTCGAGAACGGAAGTTTCGGGCAGGATATTGCAAAGGCCAGGACCTTCGGTTTTCTGAAAGACGTCCGGAAGCTCCAGACAATGGGGCTCATCCAGGGAGGGTCTCTCGCCAATGCCGTCGTTTTCAGCGATCAGGATTTACTGAATGTTGGCGGCTTCCGCTACTCCGATGAATGCGTTCGGCACAAGATACTCGATTTTATCGGCGATCTGGCGTTGACCGGCATGCCCGTGCTGGGATACTTCGAGATCCGCAAGGCGGGACACGGCCTGCACAGCCGCTTTCTGAAGCAGGTCATGACAAATCCCGGCTATGCCGTCCCGAAGGCGATCCCGGTTTCAGTAATGCATCTGGCATCGGCCCCTTCGGCTATCGCAGGCAGCCTTTTCGTAGCGGAGTAAATCATTCCGACAAGACAACGAAATCCCTTTCCCCTTTCATTGCAGGGGGAAGGGATTTTTATTTCCCCAGCGAATTGCCTGTTGCCTTTTTCGGTTTGTGCCCCCGTTTTGAAGCAACAACACGAGGTGGGCGTAGGATGGGTGACAACCCATCGCTTTTCGGAACGCCCGGGCCGGAGGGGCACAAGTCGTTGTCCGGAAACACGCGGAAGTTGTCATAAAAAGAAAATTGTATTCGGCAGTCCTTGAGCTTCCCGGCGACAGAGAAGGGAACGAGCCTCAAAAAACGATGGGTTCCCGCTCCGCTC
>JAEZHY010000288.1 GCA_023416335.1 Pseudomonadota bacterium
ATCCAAATAGCGTGGGGACCGGCGGCCCCCACACCCCCTGCGCCGCTCTGCGGCTTACTTGGTGCTTGCTGTGGCGCCCCGCAAAGGCACCGGGGCAGGCACAGCAAGCGCCGAGCGATCGGCCTAAGAGGACAGAAATCTGGTGCAAGTGCTTGGTCGGGGTTAACCTTTTCCACCTCGGCAGGGAATTAAATATCAACTTGAAAGCAGCTTAGTATGAGTCGCCTATTTCCCTTTTTCGTTTGTGTCCCGTTAAGGGTTTTGTTTTTGCATTTTGGTTGCGGCTGTGTTGCTCCGGCCGTCCGCGCTTTAAGGGTCTTTCCTTTTTACCGCATACCCCATGTACGAGACGTTCAGGTCCCTGCTTTCATGGAATGCGAGCCGCCGACCAAGTTCCTTGAGGCTGATCCTGCCTTTTGCCCGACGGCGCAAATCGATCAGGTTTGCAAACGGATTCCTGCTCGACGTAATCCCGCGCATATCGCGATTTACAAGACCATGCCCGGCAAACACCGCCAGCAGTTCTTCAGGCCTGATGAACTTGTCCCATATATGAGAGTTCCGCTCGGCAAAAGCCGTCCACGGCCACTCCTGCATTGCCTTTATGACTACGATCCTGCTTGCGAAGGTACGATTGATGGTATCGTAGAAAAAAAGTCCGCCAGGCTTAAGCACCCGGGCAACCTCCTCGATCACCTTCTCCAAGTCTCGAACATGCTCGAGCACATCGCAGCAGAGGACGACATCGAAAGAACCATCCGGAAAGGGGATGGCCTCACCCGTGCCAACCCGATAATCGATCGCAAGCCCTGATTCCGCGGCATGCGCCCGTGCCGCCTCGAGGGCTTCCTCCGCCGGATCGATGCCCGTCACCCGAAACCCGGCCCGGGCAAATTCCTCCGAGAGGAACCCGCCGCCGCATCCCACGTCCAGGCACGAGTCTTCCATTGCATTCCGCCCCCGTTCCTCGGCAAACACGCGCGAGAAGTAGCCAAACCTAACGGGATTGATGAAAAACCGCAGGGAAGCGAACTCGGATTCCTCATCCCACCACGTGTGGCCGAGCCGCCTGTAAACTTCGTTGTTAATCTGTTTGATCGACATCTTTACACACTCCGACGCGGAAGGCGGGCCGGCGAACCGCGCAAAGGCCGGCATCACCACCTCGCTTGAGCATTGAACCCGTATGCGCCTAATATATTAGTAACCGGCATTGTGAAATAGTTTATTCAGCGCTTTGAACGTTTTTTGGACGGGCCGCCCCGGAAATGGTCTGATGGGAGGATCGAGCATGCCTGTCTTTCAGACCATTCGCGGACTCCTGAGGATGGAACGGACTGCGGATTTGTACATTGTTTTGCGGGTCTGCATTATTTTTTTCTGAAAAATGCTCTCAACTTTTGCATAATGACGTACCGCGCTCTCTCACTCAAGTCGGGCAGGAACGAACAGGATACGTCAATATGGGTAAAGAAGAATCGGATACGGCCGCCCGCGGATGTTACTGCGGCCTCTGGGAAAAATCCCCGGAAACATTGGAAGGACAGGGTATTCCGCGAGGATACTGCGGAATCTGCAAGGTCTGCGGCAAGCCGGGACATCTTCGCCATTTTCCCGGGGCCGTGCCGTACACGGATGCCTGGTGCGACAAGCATTACCGCAGGCTCTTGTTCCTGCACCCCCGGGGGTCTATCGGATGCTTTTTGTGGCTGGCTGCCGCAGCGGCGGCTATCTACCTGGTCGCGACGGCCATTCAGAGACTGTGACGAAATCTACTGCATTTGCGTTTGGCACGGTTTCCCGGCGTAGCGTGCGTGGCCGCAAGCCTCGTTCCGATTCCGAATGAGTCTCCCGGTTCTTACCTCATAATGGCAAACCGATCGGTAACGGCAACCAGTTTATCATTGGCGATGCTTGTCACGCGAATCTTTGCATTCGAGGTGCCGGGTCCGGCCACCGTCCCCTGCGCCTCTCCGGTGCTCGGTGCATTTGCGAAAAGCACCTTCCACGAATTTCCGCCGTCCCTGCTTATTTCAATTTTCACGCCTTTGTTCGCCAATCCTACGCCGGCCCATTGGACCTGGGCGGAAGAGCCGATCTTCCAACTCGTTTTCCTTGTCGGGGTGAGAATACCTACGCCGGTCTGAACGTGAAATGTTTTACTCTGGGCGAAAAGGCTGGAATTATTGATGCTGCTGACACGTATTTTCGAAGCGCCGCCGACCCCGCTGACGATCCAGCTTTGCCGGCCCGTGTTCGGGACGCTCTCAAAAAGAGTTTTGGCTGACACCCCCTGAAGGAGTTCTATCTTCACGGGCCCGGTGATCCCGGCGGAATTCCAGTTGATATTATGGGTGCTGCCGCCGTTCCAGGTTTCCCCTGCAGCAGGAGCCGCGACAGCCAGACCCGGTGTAACCGTTATAAAGCCGGGTTCGGTAACCTGGTCCGTTCCCGCGGGACCGGATACCTGCAGGCTGACGGGGAAAGTCCCGGTTTTGGAATATGTGTGGATTGGATTTTGATCTTCGCTTGTTTCCCCATCCCCGAAAGACCAGAGCCAATCGGAAACCGTACCGCTTGAAATATCAGAGAAATGCACGGTGAAGGGATATTTACCCGAACGTGCGTCAGCCCCTAGTGCAGCATCAGGGGGTGAGGCTTCGAGCCTGCCGGTGTGGGCAATATTCCCTCTCAAGCAGGGCCAATCAGTTTTAGCAACCGCGGTGCTTTCCACATTCATCGCCACCAGCCCGCCGTCGGCTATGAGGTAAAGTGCTCCGTCGGCCAGGACCGGCGAGACCTTGTATGTCCCCTTCATGTAGTTTATCCATCGTCTCGTCCCGTCGGGATTTATCGCATGTACTGCCATCCACTTGTTATTATCCTGGAACACCGCATAGAGTGTTCCGTCAATCCCGACGCTTAGCGAACCTATGACAAGGGTAAAGTCACCGTCTCTCAAGTATGTCCATTTAACTGTACCATCTTCGGGCTTGACCGCGGTAATCGCGTCAGCCCGGCCGCAATAGATGACTCCATTTCCGACAACCGCACCCGTTGAGTTGATCTGGGTAGTTTTCCAGGCAACCGTTCCGTCGTGATTGAGAGCAACCAGCCTGTCGGGGGTTGGAATGATTATGTGCCTGCCGGTCATTGCGGGCAGCGCTGTGCTGGGATTTGAGACGTTTAAGCTCCAAATCGGGAGCCCGTCCGTGCCGAAGGCCGAGAACTTGTAACAGTTTTCCGAAACGTAGACAGTGCCGTACGCATCGACAATGGGAATGCTGAACACCCCCCCATTCCTGGCCCATTTGATGCTGCCGTCAGGATTCAATGCATATAGGTATTTTCCGGAATTCAGATAAACAGTTCCGTCAGGACCGATTGCAGCCCCCGTGTTGGCCGAAGCAGCCGCATTAAAACCATGTTCCCATTGCCATTTGAGCGTTCCATCAGCCTTGTTCACCGCAAAGAAATGCATTCGAGAGTCTATGTATACCGTATCGGTGCCGACTGCCGGAACACTCCCCGGAGAAAAAGGACTGTCGGACCTAAACCTCCACTTCTCCGTGCCGCCCGGAAGAAGAGCTTTCAGTTCTTTATCGTATCCGGCGACGTAGACCGTTCCGTCCGAATCCACAGCGGGGTTGCAGAGTTGTGTGACCTCATGTGCAGACCACCTTACCCGGGAGGAGTCGATCGGATACGAAGTAAAGACGGCTCTGTTTATGCTGTCTTTCCCATACGGTCCGGAAACCCTGAGAATAACAGTATATGTCCCAACCTTCTCGTACACGTGGCTTGGATTTTTTTCCACGCTGCCGGTTGTGTGATCACCAAAATCCCATTCCCAGTGATCCACCAGTCCGGTTGATGTGTCCGTGAAATGCACGGTCAAAGGTATTGGACCGCTTTGAGGGGCGACGGTGAAATTAGCCGCCGGAAACTGGGCATCCTCGGCGGAGACTTCCCGGGCACCAGCTGGATTCACCAGAAAAAGCACGAGAATGAGCGTAGCCGAGACAATCCATTGAACGCGCCGCATGGGAGCCCTCCTTCTGGTGGGACTCAAATGAAAAAGTCTCACGTTGTTCACGTCTCTGATGATTTTTGGCTGGAAAGCTTGGAAGTTCTATGGGGGTGACTAGTCATTCCCATGAAGAAATCAATTGGACAAAAAAATCCATGCACCAAAAGGACGGAATTGCGGCGGACTGCCGTTCACCAGTTTACCCTCTGTGGAGAAAAGATGAGGCAATCGGAATTTATTTCAGAAAGAAAACGGGGAAATTATCCGCTGGATGATTCCCCCGTTTTCTCCGGACTTTGAAAGTAAATCATCTTAGCCTTTCGGCCGATCGATAAACAGCTCCCTCCCCAGACTAGAACTCATAAGCCCCCATATCTACGATACCTCCCAGGATACGGGGTTTCCCGTCTTTGTCCGTGGCGGGCAAAGCAGGAGCCGTGTTATTGCCCATATTGATCGCTGGAGACCCGGCGGTCAGATGAAAGTCCAGGGTCAGGGGATTCGCGAACTTGGGGTCTAGCATCATGTTTGCCGTCCCGACATAACCTCCCTGGATGGCCGAATAGTTTATTGTGAGGCCTCCAATGGAAACTCTGATCTCGTCGGGCAGATCACCCCAGAAAATGCAGTTTGTGTACACATCCTGACTCGATTCCGTTTTGATCCCTCCGCCACCTCCAGACTTATTGCCGGTAATCGTACAGTTCGTGACGGTCGCGGCGGCGAAGCTCGAAGCAATCCCTCCCCCAGTGAGAGCGGACGTATTCGAGGCGATTACGCAGTTCACGACGGTCGGTTTGGAATTAACCCCTATCCCGATACCTCCTCCGCTGGTACCTGCGCTGTTGAGCGTCAATTGACAGTTCGAAATGATCGGAGAAGATGCCCAGTCCATGGCTATCCCGCCGCCGTCCATCGTGGCGGTATTCTTGTTGATGCTGCAGTTTGTGATCGTGGGAGAGGAACCCAGATCACAGGAGATTCCCCCGCCCGAACCCGAGGATGTGTTGTTTTCAATCACGCAGTTCAGAATCTTGGGCGATGCATTCGAGCATGTTATTCCGCCGCCCGCGGTGGCGCTATTCCCGGTAATTACGCAATCCTGGATGGTCGGTGAAGATATGAACTCGCAGAGTATTCCTCCGCCCTCGGCGATACCCGCGTTACCTTTCGTGATCGTGAAGCCCGCGACGACCGAAGCGGCCGTTTCTCCGCGATGAAACCAGAAACCGCGCAGACCGGGTGAGGCGTTAATTATGCAGTTCGCCGCGCCGCCGGAAGACTTCACGGTTATAGCCTTTCCCATGAAGTCGAGGTCCGAATTGCCCAATCCGCTATAGGTCCCGTTTGCAACCAGGACTATATCGCCCGGGGCAGCCAGATTGATTCCGGCCTGGATCGTGGGTGCTGCTACGGAAGGCACATTGATGGTCGCGGCAAATGCACCGGCGGGGCAAACGCCAAATAGAAGCAAAAGGGAGACTCTTGCAACCGTTCTGAGATTCATCTTCACTGGATACTCCTTACCTCGGGTGGGGTTTGTTTCGCGGATACGAGGTGAATCAAAAGGTGAGCAACGACGAATGATGCTAAGGATTTATAAAGAGTATCCCGGACTTAAGGAAGTCGGAGGAATGGGTATATCCTCGGCTCTCCTCATGTATTTTCATGTGGAAATTCTCGGTTCGGAACCTTCCGTCACTACGAAGCAGCAGAGCACAGGGGGAAGTCCCCAAGA
The DNA here is from genome assembly GCA_023416335.1 of Pseudomonadota bacterium. The sequence continues at coordinate 5,769 of JAEZHY010000288.1, forward strand.
AAATGGTGACCTGCCCCTAAGTCATTCCGACAACTGCTGAATTCGACTAAAGGCTATTACCCGAAATGACAACTACATAGCCGTAAGGACCGGGTCAATAAAACAGATAATTTGCAGGCCTGGTGCTGAATTGCGCAAGCCGGTAGCGTTTCCCTGCTGAAGCGGGTCGGTTCGATGCCACAGGGCCGGGTCACCGCAATATTGTGGGAGAATGACATGGCGAGAGTCATTTCCGTCCATTCTTTTCACGGAGGAACGGGTAAATACGATATAATTAAAAACTTATCTGCTTCACTTACTCTCACGCAGCAAGAGAGCCGCAGTCGCGGGCATCCACGACTTGTTCGGACTCGTTGAGGAGCGGGCAGGCTCCGCACTCAACGACTATCTCTGTGGGCGATGTGAGATCGAACAGACCGCTCCGAGTGCGGCAGAACAGTGGCGACTTTGCAGCCATAGGTGCACTCAACGATCTTTGCCATCCTGGGGAAAGAGCCGAACGAGGGGTATGAGGGGGGCGATCCAACTCACAAACTATTGTCCACCTGGAGTGGATCGTTACTTTCAAATTTCTCTGAACCCTAAATCACTCGACATCACGAAGCACGTGCTTTTCACCTGGTTTTTCGTCAAACTAATAAAGTTCGCCGCATACAAATCTTTTCCCAACTGGTCTTAGAAACTCCTGGTGGTTATGGTATATTGAACTCGACAGGCTGGTTTTGCCTGCTAATCATTTTGCCTCATTCATGGGGAAATATATGGCAAACTCTGTTACCATCAGCCAGGTTGAGGATCGTTTGCGACGATTGCCTCCTGAGAAGTTGGCAGCCGTATACGATTTCATGGCATTGCTACTGGACCGTAACGGGGCACAACTTCCGGGAACCGGTGACACCGACTCGCTCCAGACAATGGCCGCTTCTGAAAATGTACTTCGCCGTGATTGGGACCGCCCCGAAGAGGATGCCGCATGGGCAGATTTGTAAAGGGCGATGTGGTGGTCATTCCGTTTCCCTATTCTGACTTGAGTGTCGCCAAGAGAAGACCGGCCCTCGTGGTTGCACCGCTCGACGGCAACGATTTAATTCTGTGTCAAATCACAAGCCGGAATATTTCCGATAAATATGCTGTTTCTCTCGGCACAGCCGACTTTGGCGGTGGCGGCCTCAGGAACCCCAGCAACATCCGTCCGAATCGCCTTTTCACTGCAGATAGTCGTATTATCATTTACCAAGCCGGGGCAATCAAATCGAGAAAGATTGAGGAAGTAATTCAGAGGATCATCGAAATAATAACACTCTGAGAGCACTGAAGAAGGCCGGACGTAGGGCGCCAATCCCTTCTGGAAGTTTTCATCATGTCGTCTCCCATTCCATGCTGGAGACCCTTCCGAAGATGCGAGTTCACATCCAATGGCAGCAGGAGTCATCTCACCGTAAATCTAATACCACAAGATGAACTGCCTGAATCAACAATGCGGGAAAATGACGTTCGAGGCAACAAGTTTGAGAGAGGTTCCGGAAACTTTCTACAACAGTAACTTATGGCTGAATCTTGAGGCTCCCTCCCGTCCAAAACCAAAAGCCGGATCAGATGTATGTTGTCGATGGATCGGCTGTGCACGGATAAGCCAGACCCAAGATCTGTCGGAAGCCCTACGAGTCCCCAACGTGGAGGTCAGGAACGGCACGGTGACATCTTTTGCAGTGGGCGTCATTGAAACTATTGGATACCGGCAACAGGCATCGCGCCACGAACGTTAAGCAATAAACAGCACTTACGGGGTCTGGATATATTGAAGAAATAAGAGCAAAGGCCGGAGGCAAAAATGAGCAGGGGCCGGCAACGGCCCCCGCCATGTTTATTTGCCAATGGAATAAGGCGCGAGACCCTCCTCAGCTCCCGGTCGATGCTTTCTTGTATAAGCCGGCAGCCCTCTCATCTTCCAAACGCCGCGTTCGTCGACCATAGTAATTTCCGATATGGGTACCCGCTTAACATCTGCCCCATTCTGCGTATCCAAATTCGGCGGCATTGAACTCGGCATGATTTCTTTCGATTTTTGCCGAACATCCTTTTCTGCCTTCCCCGGGAGACCTGTTGGAGGCGATTCTTTGCCAGGCTGAACTGCCTGGCCGGTTGCAGTCGGGGCTTTTTCCCTGTCGATACCGTCTCCGAGCCGCCACGACCCAAACTGCAAGAGCAGAACGCCACAGCCGAAGATCAGGGACAAAGCCGCTGCAAGCAGATAATGCCGCGGCCTTCCTTTTCGGACTTCCCGCTTGCCGTCGGTCCCGTCAGGCGCAGCTCTGCGACTGCTCTGCCGGAATTCCCGGTCGGAATCTTTCGGTTCGTAATCGATATTGGACATCTGTGTACCTCAATAATCCGAGTTCGCGTTTAATCACTTGACTGCCAGGAGTTCCACCTCGAATATGAGTACGCTGTTGGGAGGTATGGCACCCATTTTCTTCTGGCCGTAGCCCAGTTCGGGAGGAACGAACAACTCCCATTTTGACCCTTCTTTCATCAATTGCAGCGCTTCGGTCCACCCGCGTATCACCTTGTCAACCTGAAAGCTTTCCGGCTTGCCTCTGCTATAGGAGTTGTCGAACTCGGAGCCGTCAATCAGGGTCCCCCTGTAGTTGACGCTGACTTCATCGCCGGCCCCGGGCATCTTGCCGGATCCGTTCCGGATGATTTTGTATTGCAGACCGCTGGGCAGGGTAATTACCCCTCCCTTTGCCTTATTCTTTTCCATGAATGTCTTTGCATCGGACAGGTTCTTTTCACCCTGCTCTTTCAGCTCTTTCTGCTGGGCAGCCAGTACCCTCCTCTGCAC
>JAEZHY010000002.1 GCA_023416335.1 Pseudomonadota bacterium
CGGTAGCGGTGTAGGGTGGGCACCGTCTTTCAGGTGCCCACCGTCCGGCAATCGGGATGAGTGCCGTTTTCCAATGCCTGATCCGAGGGGATGGTCGGTGGGCACGATAATGCCGTGCCCACCCTACGCGACTCGCCGCGGTTACAGACGTTGACAACCGCATACATTGCATATTATCAACAAGGCGGGACAGCTTCCGAGAACTGCCCCCGGCCTTCCGGGGCGGGGTTCCCAAGGCGGACCTTGGGAACCAGCGGTGTAAACAAATACTCGTCTACTATTGGGGAACAACCCCGGGAGCTTGGGAACCAGCGAAAATGCGCACCGTCCCTCGGCGCCGTACACGTTAACTTCACCCTGAAGGTTGCTTGAACACTCAGACTTTACAAATATTAACCTTTCACATCCCTATTTCCCAAACGGCGCACATCTTTCCGTTTTGTCGCTATCCCCGCAATAGGTATACATATACGTACGCTCATTAACCCAACCAGTTGTTGCCGGCTCCCACCCGCACTGATATGATTCCCGCGCTCGAAACTTTGGAATTTCCATATCGTTTATAAGTGGTTCTTCTATATTCAGGAGTGCAAGCATGAGACGTGCAGGGACGACCGAGACCTGCATCGGGATTTCGATTTTGGGACTTCTGGCGGTGATCGCCGGAACCGTTTTCTTTCTTCAATCAAGGTACGATCCGCTCTTGTTCACTTCGCTCATGAAGGAGGACAAGACCCACGTCAAAAACTCACTGCCTGCGCCTTCGACTGCACCGGCACCGGCGTTTCTGCCCGAGTCCCTCGTGCCGATGGGGCCGGAAGAAAAATTCGACTCGGAAACCCTCTCGGACAAGATCGACGGAAAAGCTGAGCTTTACCTGTCAAGCGGCTTTGTGGGAATGACCAGCAGCCGGTTTGCCAGGAAATCCGACCCGAACAATTGGCTGGAACTCTTTGCCTACGACATGGGAAATCCCACCAACGCCTTTTCCGTCTACAGCCTCCAGAGGCGCAAGGAAGCGACCAACCTGGACCTCGGCGTCTCAGCCTACAAAACGGAAGATGCCGTTTTCTTCATGAACGGGTCCAGGTATTACGAAATAATCTCCTCTACGAGCGGGCTCGAGGACGAAATGCTCGCCCTGGCCAAAAACATCGCGGAAGCCGATCCCCAGCAGAAAACGGAAAGCCCCGAGACCGCCTGGTTCCCGACCGAAGGCATGGAACCGGGGAGCATATCCCTCCACATGAGCGACGTGTTCGGTTTCAGCGAGCTTGACCGCGTTTATACCGCCACCTACGGATCGGCCGAAAAGCAGGTCACAGCCTTCGTCTCCAAAAGAGAAAACCCGGATGCGGCGGCGGCCCTCTCCGACGCCTACTGCCGCTTCCTGATCGAAAACGGAGGCAAGGACCTGGGCGAAGTCCAGGGGGTGCCGGGATCGAAGTTTTTCCAGGTTTACGACACCTACGAAGTGGTCCTGCACAAGGGCGCCTTCATGGCCGGGACCCATGAAGTGGAAGACAGCGAAAGCGCGGCCGACATCGCCGGGCGCATTTACCGGAAACTGAGCGAGACCGCAAATGAATAAAGACTCTGAAAAGAAGATGCCGCTATCCGAAATGAACAGGCGCGATTTTCTGGTCCGCTCCGCAAAAGCGGGAATCGCAATCGCGGCCGTGGGCTCGCTAGGCTACCTTTTACACGATCCGACCGGCCCGGCGGCCGAAACCGAGAAAGCTTCTCTGGCTTTGCCCGACTTTTCGATCCCCGAAGCCGGCAAGAAGATCGCCGTGGTGACCGGCCCCGACCGCGTTAAAACCGTTAATACCGCGCTCCAGTCCCTCGGCGGAATCGAAACATTTATCAAGAAGGGAGACAGGGTGCTCCTCAAGGTTAATGCTGCCTTTGCAAGCCCCCCTGCCCTTTGTGCAACCACCAGCCCCGAACTGATTTCCGAAGTGGCTCGCCTGTGCTTCAAGGTCGGGGCGGCGTCCGTTGCCGTTACCGACAACTCGATCAACAATCCGGAAAGCTGCTTCGCCCTGAGCGGTATCGGTGAAGCCGCCAGATCGTCCGGAGCAAAGCTTATCCTGCCCCAGGAATCGCTCTTCACCAATATCACGGTTCCGAGCACCAAATTCATCCGGAACTGGCCGATCCTCTCCGGGGCTTTCCAGGGTGCGACCAAACTTATCGGGATCGCGCCGGTAAAAGACCACCACAGGAGCGGCGCTTCGATGTCCATGAAGAACTGGTATGGATTTGTCGGCGGCCGGCGCAACATATTCCACCAGGACATCCACACTTTCATCAGGGACCTTTCCCTCATGATCAAGCCGACGCTGGTCATCCTGGACGGGACGCTCACGATGATTTCGAACGGGCCGACCGGCGGATCTACCGCCGATCTCAAGAAAACCAACACCATGATCGTCAGTACCGACCAGGTCGCAGCCGATGCCGCAGGGGCCGTGCTCCTGGACAAGAAGCCCGCCGATCTTCCGTATATTTTGAAGGCGGAACAGGCCGGATCCGGAACGGCCGACTTCGAATCTCTGAAGCCCATTAGAATAAACGTCGCGTAGTATCGGCCTGAAAAGGCCCGGGGGGTTTTGTGAGGATTACAATTGTCAGGCGCATAAGCCAGATTTTCTTTTTCGCTCTCTTCATCTGGTTCTGCATTGCAACGACTTTCGGGGAGTCCCTGTGGCAACTGCGCGGCTGGCCCGTAAACTGGTTTCTGCTGCTCGATCCGCTCGTCGCGCTAGGGAATCTGCTTACAACCAGGACGCTTTACGCAGGGCTCATCTGGGCGGTTGCAACCATTGCCCTCACCATCATTCTGGGAAGATTTTTCTGCGGTTGGTTGTGCCCGTTCGGTTCCATCCACCATTTCATCGGCTGGCTCGGGTCCCGCGGACGCAAGGGAAGCGAAAGGATCGCAGTAAATCGGAGCAACCGCGCGCAGAGGATCAAGTACTACATTCTCCTGGCCCTGCTCTCCGCAACAGCCGCCGCCTTCATGATAGATCTGATCGACTCGACGGAGTTCAACACGGTCTGGGTTGTCCTCCTGTTCCTCATCGCATCGGGAACTGCGATCGTGGCCTCGAGGAAATCGACTCCCAAAGCAGGTAAACCGATCGCGCTGTTCGCAGGACTCGTCGCGCTCTCGACCGCCGCGGGGTATTTCCTGAAGCTGGACGGCATCGTTTCCGCATCACTCCAGACCGGACTGCTGGACCCGATTCCGCTCGTGTACCGCTCCGTCAATCTGGTTCTGCTCCCTTTTGCCGACTCCTCCGCTCATCTCACCTCCGCGGCTCAGAGGCATTATGAAGGGACATGGTTCATCGCGCTCATTTTCCTCACAGCAGTCTTCCTCAACCTGAAAGTGCCGCGCTTTTACTGCCGGTTCGTGTGCCCTTTGGGAGCGCTCTACGGGGTCCTCGGAAGATTTGCCCTGTGTCGCATCGGCAAGAAGGAAGCCGAGTGCCGCGACTGCAAGATGTGTGATTCCCGCTGCGAAGGCGCATGTGATCCGGGAGGAAAGATCCAAATTCCGGAATGCGTCCTGTGCATGAACTGCCTCGATACCTGCAGGGACGGAGAGATCGGCTACAGGACCAGCCGGTCGGCAGCAGGCGAGACGATCTCACCCGATCTTTCGCGACGAGGCTTTGTCGTCGCATCGATTTCCGGAATCGCCGCCATTCCGCTTTTGAGAATTGACGGAAAACTCAGCCAGAACTGGGACCCCGCCGTTGTCCGGCCACCCGGCTCTCTCGCGGAACCCGAGTTCCTCGCCCGCTGCCTCAAATGCGGACAGTGTGCCAGGGTCTGCCCCACCAACGTGATTCAGCCCGAGGAATGGACGAGGGGCATAGAAGGACTCTGGACCCCCACTTTGAATTTCAGGACTGGGTCGAGCGGCTGCCAGCTCAACTGCACCGCCTGCGGCCATATCTGCCCGACCGCAGCCATTCGGCCGATCACCCTGGAAGAAAAGCTCGGACGCGGAGCATTCGAGAAAAACGGTCCGATCCGCCTGGGAACCGCTTTCGTGGACCGGGGCCGCTGCCTGCCCTGGGCCATGGACAAGCCCTGCATCGTGTGCCAGGAAAACTGTCCCGTCAGCCCGAAGGCCATATTCGTCAAAGAAGGCTACGTGACAGTCCGGGGCGGAGATCTCGACATTGCCAAAATCTCCGGCACCACCCTGTCGCTTGCGAAACCGAGTCTTCAGCCGGAGCGGTTCGGAACGGGCGATTTTTTTATTCTTGCCGGGGACGGCACATCAAAATTTCGCAAACGCATCCAGGCAAATACGGAAAACGCCGTTATCCTGGAATCGGCAATCGGGTCCGAACTGAACCCCTCCGCTTTGAAAACGGCGGAACTGCAGGTCCGGCTCCAGGCCCCCCAAGTCGATCCAGAACGGTGTATCGGATGCGGAATATGCGAACACGAATGCCCGGTCAGCGGGAAAAGAGCCATCCGGGTCAGCGCCGAAGGAGAATCGCGTCACCGGAAACATTCCCTTTTACTCAAATAAGCGAGACGTGGTAGAAGCGGCTTCAGGCTACCTGACTTCCGGCAATTATCTCCTGTTTTTCTCAAGCATTCTGAATCTCGGATTAAGGAGAAGATATGGCTGACAATAAGGAATATTCACGGCGCGAGTTTTTCAAATTGGCGGGCGTCGCCGGTGCGGGATCCATTCTCCTTCCAGGCATCGCTCCGGCCGCGGAAGGCGAACAGCCGGCACAGGCGACCGAAGTACCCGTGAGGCCTTTCGGAAAGACGGGAGTTAACGTCTCATGCCTCTCACTCGGCACCATGTTCGATATACCGTCGAATCAACTTCTGCTCAGGCAGGCCCTCAAGTGGGGCGTCACTTACTGGGATACCGCGGACTGCTACGAAGGCGGAAACAGTGAGATCGGAATCGGCAATTTCCTGAAAAAAAATCCGGACACCCGCCAAAAGATCTTCCTCGTCAGCAAGTCCGACAAACGCGATCCCAAAGGCATGTCGGAACTGCTCGACCGCTCCCTGAAAAAGATGAACACCAATTACATAGACCTTTATTTCGTACATGGAATCAGCGGCATAGACGAAGTGAACAACGAAACGAAGGCCTGGGCCGAGAAGGCAAAATCTCAGGGGAAGATCAAATTCTTCGGTTTCAGCGCGCACAGCAATATGGAAGATCTTCTGATGAAGGCTTCGAAGCTCGGCTGGATCGACGGGATAATGATGAGCTACAACTACCGGCTGATGCGCTCCGACAGGATGCGCGCGGCTGTCGAAGCGTGCAGCAAAGCCGGAATTGGACTGACCGCCATGAAAACGCAGGGCGGCGGGCAGGTCTCGACATCGTCGGAAACGGAACTCCAGATGGCAGGCCGCTTCATGAAACTGGGATTCACGGACGCCCAGGCAAAACTCAAAGCGGTCTGGGAAGAACCCAACATCTCAAGCATTTGTTCTCAGATGCCCAATATGACCATCCTGATGTCGAATATCGCCGCGGCGCTGAACCAGACCAAACTCACGGCCGACGACCTGCATCTCATGGACAGGTACGCTGCGGAAACCGCTTCCTGCTACTGCGCCGGGTGCACCAGCATCTGTGAGAATGCTATCGCGGGAAAGGTACCGGTCGGGGACATCATGCGCTTCCTGATGTACCACAACAGCTACGGAGACGTGCAGCGGGCAAGAAATTCCTTTGCTGAAATCCCGCCCGAAATACGCGACAGGCTTGTTGACCTGGATTATTCGTCAGCAGAGAAATTGTGCCCCCAAAAGCTTCGAATCGGGGCACTCATCAGGCAGGCAACGACCGTTCTAGCATAAACACAAAAAAAGCAAGGAAATTGCCGGTCGGCAATTTCCTTGCTTTTTCGTTCCTGTGAAACCACGTGTCTCTTGCCTGTCAACGATTCCCGCCGGATCAGGCGACCTTTGCGTTCTTGCGCGCTACTCGCGTGGATTTAAGCTCGCCAGCGCCGTCAGGCCCATGTTGGCCTGCTGCCCAAAGAAGGCGAAACTGTCGAAACTCTCATCATCGAGGTCCCGACCGCTCAGCTTCCTGTCGGCGTAAATAACTCCAATAGGCTTGTTCGTTATCGCGATCGGCATGACAAAAAAGGCTCCGCTTCCGAGCCGGTTTTCCATTTCTTTCGTAACGAGCGAAAGTATGTCGTCTTTTGCATCCTCACTAACCCAGACAGGCTTCAGTTCGTTCAGCACATGGCTGAAGATGTTTGGCTTGGATGGTTTGGCGCTGAAGAAGAACTGGTCGATGTGACTGTCGTCCGTCCACCCCAGCCCGTACTTTCCTTTTAATATGGTTCGACTCGGACTCAGGAGCGCAAAGATCACCCTGTCCATGCCTATCCCGCGATAGATGCCTTCGAGCAGGATTGAAAGCACCGTGTTCATATCCCCCTGCTTCTTGGAGAAAAGGGTCGAAAGATCGCGCAGGCTCGAAAACTGGATCTGGAGGTCCGGTTCCGGATACTGGACCTTTGTTTCCTGTGCGGCTTCCGTTAAGAGTTCCGTGGGGATCGGGATCAGATGGCTGCTGTGTTGTGCCCCATATGACTCCGTGATTTCCACGGCGGACCTGGCGGCTTCATTCACCATCTGCATCGTTTCTTCTTCGGGGATACTCAGGAAATCGCTCATTTCCCGGATCACCCGACACATCTGAACCGACTTCCACCCGCATTCCGAAGATTTTGCGATCGCGTGTCCGAGACGAACACTCCGGACCCTGAGATCGGAAGCCTCCTTGTTCAGCAACATGGTTTCCAGGAGCCTGCTTAGCTTCCACTCCTGGCAAAGCCTCAAGGTGAGCCGTTCCAGCCTGAAACCGAGGACCTCGATTTCGGCCTCGTCCTCACGCACATTCAGTTTCATCGCCTGCTCGAGTTTCGGGCCGGCAGGTCCGGCAAAAGACCAGAAAGCTATCTGGCCGAACCTCGACAGGAGTGCAGCTATGAAGACTTCCTCCGGCAACTGCACGCCGCGCTTGATGGCTATCTTTTTTGCCTGGACGGCCGCATGGAATGCCCGGGCAATCTCAAGGGCGATCTTCTCGCTGTGAAGGCTCGAGAGGACGCTTTCGACAAGAGCGATGGAAAGACACATCCCTTTGACGGTGTCAAAGCCCAGACGCATTACACCACGACTCACCGTGTTGATGTGCTTCGCGAACGGATTGTAATACATGCTGTTTGAAGCTTTGAGCACCTGGGCTGTCAGCGTCGGGTCCTGCAGGATCGACCATGTCAGATCGGAAAACGAACTGTCGTCCCTGCTCGCCGTCCCTGCAACTATCTGAACGGTCCGGGTGAACAGAGGCATGTCTTCTCCGACAAGGCGATCGACCCAATATTCGAGTTCCGACTCAACCACGCGGCGTTCTCCTGTGTTATCTGGAAAGAGAGTTGAAGCTGTCCGATAAACAAGAATCGGAAGAAATATCGTCCGACTGCACAAATATCTTTCAACCGTAAACTAAATTTCAGTCGGTTTTCCGAACACAAAAACCCCGGAGTCAGGTCATGCGGGGTTGCCGGAGGCAGACGTCATACATTTCGATTTTTCGAACTGTCCCGAGTTACGCACAAAATGTCTCATGACCGAAGACAGTATTATGCATTTTCGACCAAAAAGGTATAAAAATAGCACAATCGTGGTAAATGGCCGAATTGGGGTATAAAATGGGTGATCAAAACCAAAGTGAAATAGAATAAGTGACAATCTATGCAATAAAATGATCACAATTGTGCGTATCCGCTTGACTTCGGAAATTCACTGGTTTATGAACCACAACACCTGCAAAGGTTTGGACCGGAGTCCTGCCGGAATCCTGTTCAGCGCTGTTCAAACTCGGGCTTCAGCAAGGAGAACTACGCCGTTCCGCTTTGATTCTTTGGGTCATAATTGAAAAGGAAGAATAGAGCGCCCCGTATCATTCCCCTCAGGCCCCTTGTTGCTCCACATTCTCGTTAAGCGGCAGGAAAACCAGGTAACTGCAACGGCCCGGAAGAAAATGGCTACAGGCTCTTTACCGCTTTTTTCCCGGCTGGTTGTATTTTCGAGTCGTTCCCAAGTTTTCGGTTGATAACATTCATTTTGTGATTTCAGTCACAAAACCAGCACTCCTTCCCCGGGCGGCAGCTTCCCCTGGCATTGTCGCCTTCGGAGTTTATGGGTAACGAGTGCCCTATTCCTTTAACACTTTGGCGAAGTTCTATCCGGAAAAGGCTTAGGAGTGAACGTTCATGAGTGAGAAGAATGCTTTGAAGCCAGTAACTGGCGCCGTCATGGTTATCGGAGGCGGTATCGCCGGAATGCAGTCAGCTCTCGACCTTGCTGACTCCGGCTATTACGTCTACCTGGTTGAAAAAGAACCATCCATCGGCGGGGTAATGGCGCAACTCGACAAGACCTTCCCCACCAACGACTGTGCGATGTGAATTATCTCCCCCAAGCTGGTCGAGGTCGGCCGGCATCTCAACATCGAGCTTCTGACCCTTTCGGAAGTTCAGGAAGTCACCGGTGATCCGGGGAACTTCACCGTAAAGCTCCTTCAAAAACCCCGTTTTATCGACATATCCAAATGTACCGGCTGCGGCGAATGCGCCCGGGTCTGCCCTATCGAACGCAAAAACGAATACGATATGGAAATGAGCCCCCGCCGCGCGGCATTCCGCAGGTATGCCCAGGCTGTACCCGGCGCCTTCTCGATCGAGAAGCGCGGCACCTCGCCCTGTAAAGCGACCTGCCCGGCGCACATTTCGGTCCAGGGCTACGTTGCCTTGACAGCCCAGGGCAAGTACCAGGAAGCCCTCAAACTGATCAAGGAAGAAAACCCGCTGCCCGCGATCTGCGGCCGCGTATGCCACCACCCCTGCGAGGGCGCATGTAAGCGCGGCGAATTCGACGAGCCCATAGCAATCGATTCGATCAAGCGCTTCCTGGCCGACCAGGACCTTAATTCCGAAACCCGGTACGTTCCCGAGATCAAGGAAAAGAAGAACGAGAAGGTCGCCGTGATCGGTTCCGGTCCGGCAGGTCTTTCCTGCGCTTACTACCTTGCAATCGAGGGATACTCGGTAACCGTTTTCGAAAAGCTGCCGGTACTCGGCGGAATGCTCACCGTGGGCATTCCTTCCTACAGGCTCCCGAAGGATATCATCGAGGCCGAAATCCAGGTCATGCGGGATATGGGCATCGAGTTCAAAACGGGAGTGTCGATCGGCACGGATTTTACCATCTCTCAACTGAGAAGCCAGGGCTACAAAGCGTTCTTCATGGGCATCGGCGCCCACGAATGCAAAGCTCTCGGAATCCCCGGCGAAGACCTCGAAGGTGTAGTTCCGGGTGTCGAATACCTGAGAGATATCAGCCTTGGAACGAAGGTTTCCCTCGGTGACCGCGTGGCGGTGATCGGCGGTGGAAACGTCGCGATGGATACGGTCCGAACGGCTCTCCGGAACGGCTCCAAAAAGCCCTTCATTATTTATCGCCGAAGCGAAGCCGAAATGCCGGCCAATGCGGAAGAGATCCACGAATGCCGCGAGGAAGGCATCGAGATCATGACCCTCACCAACCCCAGGCGCGTTATCGGTGAGAACGGTCGCGTAAAGGCTGTCGAGTGTGTCAGAATGCAGCTTGGAGAACCGGATGCGAGCGGCCGCAGGCGGCCGGTAACGATCCCGGGCTCCGAGTTTATCATGGAAGTCGATGCAGTCGTTCCGGCAATCGGCCAGGAATCGGACTGGGCATGCCTCACCGAAGAATGCGCCTGCAAACTTACCGACTGGGGCACGATGCACGTAGATCCGCTCACCCTGCAGACCCACGACAATGACATCTTTGCGGGCGGGGATGCGGTAACGGGGCCCAAGACGGTAATCGAGGCGATCGCGGCAGGCAAGCAGGCCGCCATCTCGATCGGACGCTACATTCGCGGCGAAGACCTCACCGAGGGCCGTGAAAAGGAATGGAACGCGATCCAGCAGGTCTCGACGGAAGGCTACGACAAGATACCGCGGGCCCAGATGCCGGTCCTGACTCCGGAAATCCGAACCAAAAACTTCGACGAAGTGCAACTCGGTTTCACAGAAGAGCAGGCCCGGGCGGAAGCATCCCGCTGCCTGAGCTGCGGCGTGTGCTCGGAATGCTATCAGTGCGTCGAAGCCTGTCTGGCAAACGCCGTCGTACATGAAGACCAGCCAAAGAAGCTCGAGGTCAACGTCGGTGCAATCATTGCAGCGCCCGGCTTCCAGCCTTTCAATCCGTCGAAGTTCGACACCTATGCCTATTCGGAGTTCCCGAACGTGGTGACCTCGATGGAATTCGAGCGCATCCTTTCGGCTTCCGGTCCTACCCAGGGCCATCTCGTACGCCCCTCGGACCACAAGGAACCTCAGAAAATCGCATGGCTGCAGTGCGTGGGATCGAGAGACATTCAGCACTGCGATCACAAGTACTGTTCCGGCGTCTGCTGCATGTACGCCATAAAGGAATCGGTAATTGCCAAGGAGCACGCGGGCGGAAAGCTCGACGCAGCCGTTTTCTTCATGGATATCAGGACGCACGGCAAGGACTTCGAACGGTACTATAACCGGGCCAAGGATCAGCACGGAGTACGGTTCATTCGCTCCCGCATCCACAGTGTCGATCCGGTACCGGGCTCGGATGACCTCGAGCTCAATTACGTAACTGAAGACGGCACCATAGAGAGTGAAAAATTCGATATGGTCGTTCTCTCGGTCGGCTTCGAGGCTTCCGAATCCGCCAAGGATCTTGCCAAACGGCTCGATCTCAAATTGAACGACAACAACTTCAGCGAAACATCCTCCTTCGATCCGGTTGCCGGCAGCAAGCCGGGGATCTTTGTCTGCGGTGCATTCCAGTCGCCCAAGGACATTCCTCAATCGGTTATGGAAGCGAGCGCTGCCGCGTCGGCGGCAGGGAGTTTCCTCGCCGATTCCCGGGGCACCCTTGTCAAAGAGAAGGTGGTTCCGCCCCAGGTCAATGTGGTCGGCGAGCGGCCGAGGATCGGCGTGTTTGTCTGCAACTGCGGTATAAACATCGGCGGCGTGGTGGACGTCAAGAGCGTTCGAGATTACGCCAGGTCTCTGCCCTACGTCGAATATGTCGCGGATAACCTTTATACATGCTCGCAGGATACCCAGACTGCAATGCAGAACCTGATCAAGGAGAACAACCTGAACAGGATCGTGGTTGCAGCCTGTACGCCGCGGACCCATGAGTCTCTTTTCCAGGAGACCCTGGCCGAGGCAGGTTTGAATAAGTACCTGTTCGAAATGGCGAATATCCGTAACCACGATTCCTGGGTACATAATACGACCCCGGAACTGGCAACTGCAAAGGCCAAGGACCTGGTCCGCATGGCCGTCTCCAAGGTGGCCCTGCTGGAGCCGCTCCAGGAACCCGAACTCCAGGTAAACCAGAAGGCGGTCGTAATTGGCGGCGGCATTTCCGGTATGGTTGCGGCCAAAGAAATCGCCGACAAGGGTTACCCCGTCCATCTGATCGAACAGAGCGACAGGCTTGGCGGTCAGGCCCTCAAACTCTACAAGACGTGGCGTGGAGAAGAGATCCAGTCGAAGATAACGAAACTGGCTGAAGAAGTTAAGAAACATCCAAACATCACCCTCCACCTCTCAACCAGACTGTTGAACGTCGAAGGTTTTGTCGGCAACTTCAAGACGACTGTTCAGAACGGCGGAGACCCGCAGGTGATCGAGCACGGCGTGGCTGTGATCGCAACCGGCGGTAAGCAGTACGAGCCAAACGAGTACGGGTATGGAACCGACCTGAGAATCCTCACCCACCTGCAGCTCGACCGCCTGTTCATGGATAACGACCCGAGGTTGAAGAGCATCAACTCGGCCGCGTTCATCCAGTGCGTCGGCTCCCGTGAACCCAACCGTCCATACTGCAGCCGGGTTTGCTGTACGCACTCGCTCGAGAGCGCCCTCCAGTTGAAGAAGCTGAACCCGGAAATGGACGTCTATGTTCTCTACCGCGATCTCCGTTCTTACGGAGAACGCGAGTCGCTTTACCAGGAAGCGCGCAAGGCGGGTGTTCTTTTCATCCGCTTTGCCGTCGATAATAAGCCCAAGGTGAGGAAGGTCCAGGGGAGAATCCAGGTGACGGTTACCGATCACGTTCTCCGCAGGCCGATAACTCTGACCCCCGATCTGGTCACCCTCTCGACGGCCATCCAGCCGAACGAGACCGAAGAGTTGGGCCAGTTCTTCAAGGTCCCGGTCAACGAGGACGGCTTCTTCATCGAAGCGCATGCGAAGTTGCGACCCGTTGATTTTGCTACGGACGGCGTTTTCCTGTGCGGCCTTGCCCACTATCCGAAGCCCATCGACGAGAGCATCGCACAGGCGCAGGCCGCTGCATCCAGGGCCGCCACCATTCTGGCAAAGCAGACCATTCATTTTGCCGGAACGGTTGCCTACACCAACCAGTTGGATTGCAGCGCGTGCGCGACCTGCGTGAATATATGCCCGTACTCCGCTCCCGGTTGGAACCAGAAGAGCGGAAAGGCGGAAATCAATCCGGCTCTCTGCAAGGGCTGCGGTCTGTGCGTCGCATCCTGCCGCTCCGGCGCTGTCAAGCTCCGCGGCTTCGATGATGCCCAGATCTACAGCATGATCGACAGCATCTAAACAAGCGGGCCGAAAAGGCAGCCGATGGCGGAGCGATCCGCCTCGGCCGCCCGGCTTTGTATATCTCAAGCGGGAGAAAACAAAATGTCCGAATGGGAACCGAAGATAGTCGCTTTCCTGTGTAACTGGTGCTCTTACGGCGCGGCGGACCTCGCCGGCGTCAGCCGGTTCCAGTACCCGGCAAATATCAGGATCATCCGCGTGCCGTGCTCCGGCCGGATCAATCCGAAATTCATCCTGGCAGCTCTCAGGCATGGGGCAGACGGGATCTGGGTTTCGGGATGCCATCCCGGAGACTGCCATTATATAGAAGGCAACCTTTACGCGCGGCGCAAATTCGCCCTTCTAAAAAGCCAGCTCGAATACACCGGCATGATCGAACCGGGCCGTCTGCACTTTTCCTGGATTTCTTCTGCCGAGGCCACCAAGTTCGCCGAAATGGCCCGCAAGGTGGTGGAATCGGTAAAGGCGGCGGGACCTGCGCAGCACTTTATCAAGAAAAGAGCAGAGGTGGCATAGATGCAAGCATATACTGAAAAGATCAGAGAAGCGGCAAAGAGGCTGCTTTCAGAAAAACGTGTGGACGGAGTCATCGGATTCCGCAAAGGCACGCTTCCGTTCATGAACGAGCCGTTCCTGGCAAAGACCCCGGAACAGGCCGCGCAGCTGGTCTGGGACGGAAACTGCGGCGTAAATCTCTCCAACTATCTACCCAAGAGAACCGACCGCATTGCAATCGTCGCAAAGGGATGCGATTCCCGGAACATCGTGGTCCAGATTCTGGAGAATCAGATCAAGCGCGAACAGCTCTACATACTCGGCGTACCCTGCGAGGGAATGACCGACAAGCGCCGGATCCAGGACGAACTCAACGGCCGGGAAGCCCTCCGGGCCGAGGAGAACGGCGATAAGATCCACATTGCCGGAGACGGATTCGAGCAGGTCCTTAACCGTGCCGACTACATCCAGGAAAACTGCGCGATCTGCGCACACCGCAACCCGGTAATTGTCGACGAAATGATGGGCGAACCGGTGCAGGAGCAGGAAGTCGATCGCTACGAAGACATCAGGCGAATCGAAGCAATGCTGCCTGAAGAAAAACGGCAGCATTTCGATAAGCTCATCGAGCCGTGCATTCGCTGCTATGCCTGCCGGAACGCCTGCCCCGGATGTTTCTGCCCGACCTGCTTTGTCGACGAAGCGAAACCGCAATGGCTCGGCAAGACCACCGATCCGACTGATACCCGCACTTTCCACTTCTTGCGAGCCTTCCACCTGGCCGGACGCTGTACCGACTGCGGGTCGTGTGAGCGCGCCTGCCCCGTCGGCATCAAAGTTCGCCAGTTCACCAAGAAGCTGGAAAAAGAAGTCAAGGAACTCTACGGCTATGAAGCAGGCCTTATTCAGGATCAGCGGCCTCCGCTCGACACTCACCGACCGGACGATCCCGAACCGTTCCTGGGATAAGCGGCCAGCCGGTGCGGAAAAGATCGATCCCCCGTCACGGCGGGGAGGTCATGACAGATAAGAAGGGACTATCAATGTCTGACATTTACATCGCGAAAGGAAACTTTCCCGGAATAATAGAGCGGTTGATGGGTCGGTACCGGGTTTTTGCGCCGGTCAAGAACGGCCGCTATCACGAATTCGCTCCACTCAAAACCGCGGGCGATGCGGACCTTGGCTTCAAGAACACCCGCCTGTCGCCCAAGGGACTTTTCCATCCCCAGGCCGAACGGATGTTCGAGTACAGCCTGGCCAAGGACGATCCGCAGGCCGGCATCCTGAAAGAGGCATCCAAGGATTTTTCACCACGGGTCATTCTGGGCATCAGGCCCTGCGACGCTAAAGCCTTTCAGCTCGACGACGCCAACTTCAACACCACGGGCATCAAAGATCCCTGGTGGGTCAGGAGACGCGAAGCATCGACGATGATCGGCCTGGCCTGCAACACACCGTGTTCGACCTGCTTCTGCACGTCGATGGGAACCGGTCCGTTCGATACGGCGGGTCTCGACGTCCTGCTCACCGATACCGGCGACGGCTATATGGCGAAGGTCCTGACCGAGAAGGGCAAGAATGTCCTGGGAATCACCGAAGGCTGGACATCGGCCTCCAGTGAGGTTCAGGCGAAGGTCGACGGCCTGAAGAAGTCCGCCGAAGGAAGCATCGGGAAGGCTTTCGATCCGGCTCCGATAGCTCAGAGAGATATGCTCGAACTCTTCAATTCGTCCATTTGGGACGAGGTCCAGTTTGCATGCATCAACTGCGGGACCTGCACCTTCGTGTGCCCCACCTGCTGGTGCTTCGATATTCAGGACGAGAACTCCGGCGAGAAGGGCGACCGGCTCCGGCTGTGGGATTCCTGCATGTTCCCGCTGTTCACCCTGCACGGCTCCGGACACAATCCGCGCAGCCAGAAGACGCAGCGTGTGCGCCAGCGCTTCATGCACAAGCTGAAATACTACCAGGACAAGTATAGCAGCGGTTCGGCCTGCGTAGGCTGCGGCCGGTGCGTACAGGCCTGCCCCGTCAATATCGACATCAGGCAAGTCGGCCGCCAGATGGCGTCCCCCAGTTGTTCGTGTCCGGCCTAGAGCCGCTTCGCTAATGGAGGAAATAAGGTGAACAACCCTTACCTGCCTTATCCGGTCCGAATCGATTCCGTCATTACGGAAACGGAAGATCGTAATTTAAAAACATTCAAGCTCGTTTTTCTCAACCCGGAAGACGAAGCCAAGTTCGCATACAATCCCGGTCAGTTTGCCATCCTCTCGGTTGCGGGTCAGGGCGAAATCCCCATCGGTATCGCCACCTCCCCCACCGAAAAGGGCTTCATTAAATTCACGGTGAACAAGGTCGGAAAGGTTACCCAGTACCTGCACAACATGAAGCCCGGAGACGTCATGGGCGTCCGCGGCCCCATGGGCAACTGGTATCCGTGGGATACGCTCGAAGGGAAAAACATCGTGATCATCGGCGGCGGTTTTGCCTTCACGACCCTGCGTTCCTCGATCGTTTACATGCTCGACCCGAAGAATCGCTCCAAGTACGGAAAAATAGATGTCGTATACGGCGCGCGCTTCCCCGGCCTGCTCCTCTACAAGGACGAACTTGCGGAATGGGAACGCCGGTCCGATATCAATATGCATATCACCGTGGACAGCACGAACGACCCGAACTGGAAATACAATGTCGGGTTCGTACCGGCGGTAACGAAGCAGAAGGCGCCGAGTGCCGAGAACTCATACGCGATCATTTGCGGCCCCCCGATAATGATCAAGTTCACCCTGCCCGTTCTAACAGAGCTGGGTTTCCCGCCCGAACGCATCATCTCTAGCCTCGAAATGCGCATGAAGTGCGGGATCGGTATATGCGGCCGGTGTAATCTCGGGACCGAATACGTTTGCAAGGACGGCCCGGTGTTCACACTGGAAAAGCTGTCTAAACTTCCCAACGAGTATTAATGTGAACGGAGCGATTGCATTTTTGCGGGTTTCGAGCTATTGTGCAAATTCACCGAGCAAGATGAACAATCATCTCCCCCCGCGATTTTGCGATCGAGACTCCTATAGCTTCTGTTTCCAAGGCTCACAGGCATTAGAGAACACTTAGGAGAAAAAAGATGGAGCCATTGTTACTGACGAAGCGTGATAAGCGCAAACTGGCGACCCAGCACGCCGACCTGTGCCTCACCTGCGGCACCTGCGCCGGCGGGTGCCCGGTTACGGGCGTCGACGGGCTGGATGTTCGCAAATGTGTGCGCCTGACTCTCCTGGGGATGGATCAGGAAGTCATCGACTCCAGGTTCCCCTGGATCTGCACCCTTTGCGGCCGTTGTGAGCACGCATGCCCCATGGGAATCGACCTGGTCGCAATGCTGCGTTCAGCCAGGGGTAAGAGAGCAAGGGACAAAGTCCCCGGCGTTCTGCACAAGGGCGTTATGATGTGCCTGAAGACAGGGAACAACGTCGGCATTCCCAAGGAAGACTTCCTCTACCTTTTGGAAGACCTCGGGTCCGAACTCGCCGAAGAGCTTCCGGGATTCGAAGTTCCCGTTGACAAGAAAGGCGCAAAATACCTCTTCACCATCAATTCCAAGGAACCCTTCGCGGAGCCTGAGGACATGATGTACTGGTGGCGCATTCTGCACGCCGCCGACGAATCCTGGACCGTTGCCTCCGAGAACTGGGAAGGCGTCAACTGGGGTCTCTTTACCGGCGACGACGAATCGATGAAGATTGTCGTCGGGCGCATCGTGGAGAATTACAAGAAACTCGAGTGCGAGTATCTTGTGCTACCCGAGTGAGGGCATGCATACTATGCGACCAGGCTTGGTCTGCAAAAATGGTTTGCCAACGAAAACATCAAGTTCGTCAGCATTCACGACCTGCTGAAAATGTATATCGAAGAAGGTCGGATAAAGATCGACAAGTCCAAACACCACGAACTGACCACTTACCACGATCCGTGCAACTACGGCCGTAAGGGTGAGCGCATGTTCGGCCACGGCTACTACGAGGAACCCAGATGGGTTACTCAGCAGTGCTGCGAGAATTATGTTGAAATGTACCCCAACCGCGTCAACAATTTCTGCTGCGGGGCAGGCGGCGGCGCATGGGCAGCTCCGTACGTGGAAGAGCGCATCTTCTACGGACGCGTCAAAGCCAAGCAGATCAAGGACACCGGCGCAAAACTCCTTATCGCGCCGTGCCATAACTGCCGCGACCAGATAATGAAGAGCCTCCGCAAGGAATACGATTTCATGGACGTGGAGGTAAAATACCTCTGGGAGCTTGTAGCGGACTCCCTCATTATCGAACCTCGTGAGGTAGAGTCGGAAGAGGAATAACGGACAAATTCCATTTTCCATTTGATTAGCCCCAGAATCACGTTTATCGTGTGAATGGGGCTTTTCTCGTTTTGTACGGAATTCGCCCGAAAATCCCAATCTGGAAAAAAGATGAGCAAAAAACCTGTTATCGCGAAAAAGGGAAAAGGCGTTGAGATCGCCCTCAACCGGGACGAATCCGACGAACTGCAGATGATCGTTGACCGCCTGGCCGTCCAGAACCCGGAGGGCGAAAGCTTCGAGCGCTATCTCCATTCGCTGCGCTCGGCGCTTGCCGGAAGGCCTCAAATAGCGGCCGCTCTCGTGGAGGTCCTGAGCAGAAATCCGAATGAAACAGGGTTTCGCACATTCAAGGAACTGGCGGCGATTATCGAGAACTCGCCTTTCAAGAGGCACTCGAAGCAGGCGGGATACCGGTTTTCACAGAAAGGGTTTACGGTCTCGAAGGAAACGGCCGCCCCTGAGAAAGTGGTCCTCATTCAGGGCGAAACCAGGAAGCCGATAGCTCATTTCTTCCTGGTCCAGGGAGCGCTTTGGCTAATATCCGCGCACATCCCCGATCCGGCCCACGGTACACATTCTCTCATCACGGCATTTCTGGAAGACGATTACCAATCTTTCAACGTGAGAATTGCCGAAAACAGCACACAAAAGCTGTACAGGGACTACCTGCAGAAAGTCGCTGAGCACTCGGTCGGCAAAAAAGCTTACGAGATTCCGCTATCGCACGCGGCGCGACTCTTCTTCGAAATGTTCGACCTGTGGACGAAGAAGACCGCCTATGCCGAACTGGAACGGGCCCGCGACGTTCTGTCCAGCTACCGGGAACCTGAACGCAAGCCATATGTCCATGACCTGATGGAGGAGATCGAAAATCCGGAGCAGCACCTGTCCGAGGTCGATATCGCATCCCTTCTTGACGGAATGGACCTCGCATGGTTGAGGTTCTCAAAAGATGACCTGATCCCCTATAACGAGAAGATCAGGACCCTCGACAGCCCGCTGCTGGTGGTTCCAAGAGAGGTCCAGATCCAACGCAGCCTCGACGTCATAAGAAATGCCGCCGACGAACTGTGCACCGGCAAGACCCGAGATCTTTACCGACGCTTTTTCGAAGAGCAGGCAATGACGTTCAAGCTCTCCGGCGTGGAAGATAAGGCGCGGCAGGCATGGATAATTGCGCGGCACCTTGGGGGCAGTCAGCCTGCAAACACCAGTCCCGCCGTCTTCCAGCTCGTGATGTATTCGCTCAAATATTACTGGCCGGATGAGTTCAAAGAAGCGCAGGAAGCCCAGGCAAGACCGGACCAGGAGAGAAGGACGGAGTCGGGCATTATCTTGCCGTAGGGTAGTGAACAGTGAACGGTGAGCAGTGAGCTGAGGAGTTCAAGGCCAAAAGGCAATGAAAGCGCCGCGTTTTGCTCCTCTACCCTCATTTTCATCATCAGACGTGGACTGTAGGCAACTTCAGCGCCTGCGGCGACACACCCCTTTTGTAAGAGACGGGCACCAACCGGAAACGGCCGTAGGATAGGTGGGAGCGGAGCGGGAACCCATCGTTTTTTCGGTCCGTTCCCCTCTCAGCCGCCGGAAAGCCAGGGGACTGTCGAATACGACTTTCTTTTTCGGTAAGGCAACTTTCCGTGTTTCCAGGCGCCGACTTATGCCTCTCCAGACCAATTATTCCCGAGCGTCTCTAAAAACGATGGGTTGTCCCCCATCGCCCATCCTGCGGGAAGACCTTAATCCGTCAACAGCAACTCGATCACCGATGTCGGACACGACCCTTTCGGTTGCACTGTCGGCAGCGTAAAATTCCAAATGTAATTATCACTGCAGCTTGCATATCCCGGCTGCGCGGATGAGGTACCGTACACGTCGTTGCAGCCGCTCTCCACGCCGCGCGGAAGGTCGGTGTCAAATTCCCGGCCGCCGAAGACATTGTTTTTCAGCCAGTCGTATTTCTGAGCTATCATCGCACTCTGCTGCGCCGCCGCCCGGAATTTTTTTCCCGCCGCCACATACATCGAAAAGGCCTCAGCCCACTCTTCTAAAACGACAGCGGACCCTGCGGCACAGTTCCCATAGCCAGGATTGAAACCGTACTTGGTGATCCAGTCCTTCGGATCGATGCTTCTCCGCACGTAGCAATAACTGCCGCTGCCGAGGTCGTAAGAGATGTTGTGGAACCCGGTCGTGTCGATCATACCCAGATGCGGCTGGAGCGGATCTTTGTTCTTGAAGAGGAAACCGTCGAGATAGTGAGCGTATTCATGCAGCACCGTATCGACGTGCACTGCGGCACTCGGCAGCCTGGCGTTGTCTTTCCGTGGATCGAAATAAGCGCCGACAAAACGGTAATCCGTGGAGAGATCGACCGGAACGGGCCAGGAATCAATATTGACGCCGTTCGCATCCTTGATGAAGCCGTTGCACTGTCCGGCAATGCACTGCACGAGTTCATACTTTGACATTTGCAAAGATACGGGCAGGACCGACATGGGGAGCGCATAGATCGCCGCAAGGGCATTTTTCGAGATGTCGTTCGCCTGTAGCGTTTCCATGTGATCGAAGATAGGAAATAGCTGTGCGAGATTAGCCAGAACCTGCTCGAGGTCGGTGAGCAATTGGTCCATTTTCAGCAGGCAATCGCCTGTAACAAGGTTCGATACCGGCAACCCGTTACGGGTCTGGAAGGCATGGAGCGCCCTGATATGGGAGTCGTTGAGACCGTAGTTGTAGCCCATCTCGGTCTGATAGCCGAGCATCAGCAACCCGGCGAACACCTTGTAAGCGAAGATGCCTCTGTTCTGGTTCCAATCGCTGGTGGTCCAGGCCGGGTCATTCATATTGTAGGGCGTACCGTTCACGACCTGGTGAGCATTTGAATCGGCGCGCAGGAATTCCGAAGTGAGATCCGCCGCCGGAAGCGGAGTTCCTGAAAATGAAGCAATAAAGACCAAGACGAAAAAAACAACACCTCGAAGATACTTCCCTGCCATAAGCCCCCCCTTTGTCGTTCATATGCTGGAATGAAGAATGGAAGCAAGGATCGTACCTTCATCGGCCTGCCGGAACGGGGTTCCCAAGGCAGACCTTGGGAACCAGCGAAGTTTTTTACTATTTCACATCTTTCGTATGCATGGCGACAAAAAGGGGTGATCGGCTTGGCCGTCCACCCCTTTTTGTTTGTCTACCCAATCCTCAGAATATTTGAAGAGGATCACATCCTATCAAGATGCCTTACATCTCCCCCGGCAGACTCTTCAACTGCGCATACGTGTAAACCGGCCCATCTACGCACACATAGCTCGTGCCGATATTGCACCTTCCGCAGATGCCGACCCCGCATTTCATGCGTCTTTCCAGGGTCGAGTAGATGGATTCGTCCGCGAAGTTCAGCTCTTTCAGGGCCTGCAGGGTGAATTTGATCATGATGGGCGGTCCGCAGGTCACGGCGACGGTGTTTTCCGCGCTCGGGTTGATTTCCTTGAGTATCGTAGGAATCAGTCCCACCTTGTGCTCCCAGCCCGCTGCGGCCACATCGACCGTCAGGGTCGTATGCATTCCCTTGTCGGAAAGCCATCCGGGCAGGTCGTCCTTGAACGCCATATCGTTGGGCGTCCTGGCTCCGTAAAGCAGGGTGATGTCCCCATAGTCTTTGCGGTTGTCGAG
>JAEZHY010000039.1 GCA_023416335.1 Pseudomonadota bacterium
CTTGAAATAAAGAAGGGGGAGTTATTTGAGTGGTTCATAGAGGACCGCAACACCTTGGTGCTGCGGCGAAGGAATCCGCTAAGTCCTCATGAATTCAGAAATATTCCTTAAGTTGACGCCAATGAGCCGGAGCTTGGGAACCAGCGAATGGAGATGAAACTTCTTTAGCGCGCATTTTGCGACCAAGTCCCCCGGCACGTCATCCCGGCAGTGCTTTTGAGCCGGGACCCAGGGTTTGTAATGTCTTGAATCCACGATTAATCTGCCCCAAAGCCCGGATTCCGGTGTGGACTTCCGCCGCTCCCAAGGCCCGCCCCATAACCGTCAACCTGAGAGTGGGATTGTCTCGATATGTTGACGTCCCCCTCCGGTTCCCAAGGTTCGGGGGCTGTTGACCGAATGGAGATGAAACTTCTTTAGAGGTCATTCTGCGACCAAGTCCCCCAACCCGTCATCCCGGCAGCGCTTTTGAGCCGGGATCCAGGGTTTTTAAAGACTTGAATCCACAATTAATCCGCCCCAAAGGCCTGGATTCCGATGTGAACTTGTCCTGATCGGAGAGAAGGGGCGGAATGACGGGTCCGGACTCTGCAAGCCATTCGGGGCTGCCGCGATGATTTGGGCAACAGCCTCTCCTCCTTGGAAACCCGGCCCCGGTAGGCCGAACAGGTTCGTGGCCGTGCTCTGCCGCGCTTCCGCCACCTCCATCGCGGTCCTCTCGTGCTTTGCACCTGGAAATGACGGCCGGCACGGGGCGGGAACCCCATCGTTTTTTGGAGGGCCGGTGGGTAGAGATCGACGGATGCCGTGAGGAGCAACGGTTCGGCAGACAGTGGGCTGTGCCTGTATCCATGTTCCGGCCAAAGGAAGCTGGAGCTTCGAAAGCCGGGGTGTCCAAGCTTGGGTACCAACGTACCAACGAACTAGCGCCTGGAATTGGCGCGGTCAGGAAACCGTGCCACTCTTTTGGGAAGAACCCCCGGTAAGTTGACGCTGATGAGGTTCTCCCTGGAAACCCCGTCCCGGCAGGCCGGATGGTTACCGGTGCGTGCCGTATCGCTCAGACGACTCTATCGCAGCCTCTTGTGCTTCGGACCCGGAAACAATTCCGGGCCGCCCACTCAAGGCGTCATCATAACCGTAGTTTAGGTCTCCGGCTGAGAGGAGACGGTTCTTCTTGTCATTGTACACGTAGGCGGTCGAACTGAGAGACGACAAAGCCGTGAGCGGCTCGGTTTCATCGGAGTGGATCCGGTTGCCGTTTTCATCCAGGGTGAAATGGTGGCTTGCAACCTGGCTCGTCATGTCGGTGAGCCTGCCTGCGTCGTCGTAGGTGTAGGTCGTCGTGATGCCGTTGAAAATTGGTGAAGGCCCAAAGCCGTCCGTTCGCGTCATACGTGTAGCCGGCCTGTTGACCATGGACTCATAGGGCTCAATGCCACCGTTAGTGGAGTTCCGTTTTCAAATAGGTGATTAGATCCTCTAAGTTAACCCACACATCTGGCGTAGAAAACACCTCTTGCCCTTTCTCCTCAACAGGAATCCGTTGCAGTTTTTCAGGGATTTCGAGAACCCTGCTGGGAATTCTAATTATCTGATCCCATTTGGCAGCAACGCTTGAGTTTCTTCCCAGCATTGGAGTTTCAATCTTAAGGGCACCGTTTCCTGTATGCGCCACCCGGTTGCCCGCCAAGGCCGCCCCACAGATGTTTTCAAATTCTGCTTTGCGATTGACGGCTGACGAGTTGGTGGAGGCGAGAGGATCGAAAGGATTGTTCGATTTATTCAGGAAAATGAGGTAAGAGCTTCCAATCTCCAGATTAGTATTGGCTTGTGTAGCGTATGTACTCCAAACTAATTCCTCGCCCGTTGAAATACCCTTGATCCCATCGATCACTCGGGATCTGTATTTAGCTCCGCAATATTTGTCTTCTATCCGAATAGCCTCACCGCCATCTATTCTAACCAAAGCAACAAAATCAGCATGGTTCAGAAGCTCAGATACTGATATGCATGCTATCTTGGTGGCTGATGAAGAATATGGGATAATAAATGTTACCAATAAGATGTATAAAATTATAATTTTTCGAGAATACACTGGCGCCTCCAACAAACGATAAAGATATAATAAAGTGTTTATACCATAAAAGTACATCTTCGCTAAGGTTTCACGATATGACCGAATATAGCCTTTTCAGCGGCATACTCGTAAGGGCCGTCATCTGGATCAGTAGGGTCATACAGATACCCAGAAGGACTGATTCCTGAAATGTCATTTGCCCAGTGCCCGAGTTCATGCCCAACAGTATTCAGTGCATGGTTGCTGTTGATAAATGCCTTTTTATAAAAATCGATTTGATGAAAATAGGGCCAATATCGACCATGATTGTTGATGGTTTTGTCAACTTTTATGTTAATCTCTGGGCCTTCGCAAGGCTTGGAATCTCTTACGATGTCAATACCGAATTTGTTAAAATAGTCCGTTGCAGCCTGATTATTTTGACTTTTTCATGTAGCTGGCCGAAAGCATCTTCAATGAATTTCTTAACTTTGGGATCAACTCCTTCTTCGAAGCTAAGTTTGAATAGTCCGAAAGGATCTATAAAATTCATCGAGTTGTTTCCCACATACACATACAAATTTACATCCCCGCCGCCAAATCCCAACGGATCTTCGCTGATGAACCTCCCGACGCTTGGATCGTAGTACCTTGCCCTCATGTAGTAAAGGCCGTTCGGATCGGCCATGACTCCGTATTTGCCTACGAACTTGAAGGGCTGAGGGACGGTTTCCTGTTCGGCGAGGATTTGGCAGAAGGGTTCATAGGCATAGGAGTTTACCACGGCGCCGGTCATATCGGTTAGCGCTGCGGTGCTGCCTGTGCCGTTAAAATGATAGCAGTAGCGGGTGCTGGGAGTTGCCATTGCGATGAGGCCGCTGCCGTAGATGTATTTGCGGGTGATGTTGTTCTGATCGTCGGCTTCCGCCAGAAGGTTCCCGAAAGGATCGTAGACATATCGGGCAGCAACTCCGGACCTGACCACCCTGATGCGGTTGCCCATTCCGTCGTATTCGAACTCCGTGTTGCTTCCGACCCCGATCAGTCGCTGCTCACAGTCGAACATGAGCGGCACATCCCCGGCACTGACGAGATTTCCCCCGTCAGCGTAGCCCTAGGTCATTCATGGCTGCGCCTTAGAAGCCCACATCTGTGCTTCTTTCAATATTGCAGCATTAAAAAAATCCTTATCTTCAGGCCGCGACTCAAGTTCGCTTGCTGCATATATGAAATGGTCGAGCTCATGAAAATCAGGATCTTTCACCTGGATCGACGCGGCCCAGAGTTTGTTGGCACCATCTTGCGGGCTTATCTCTCCATTCAAGATCTGCTTGGATATTTCAATAGCGTAAACACGTGCTGCTGATTGGCGACTCAGTTCAGGCAATCGGAGTTCTTTTAAGGCTTGTTTAAAGATCTTAGAAGCCTCTTCTCTTTCGCTGCCCATCAGCCCGGCAAGCATTCGAAGTGCCGGCGAATCCACTCCAGCCTCCAATGCCTGGAGCGCAATTTCGGGTAGCCGTTCGACACCAAGGAGTCCCAACTCCCATAAGGCTTGTGCGAAGTCCATATTCATAATTTCAATCCTTGAACTTAAAACCCGTTCTAAATCCTTCTTTTAGTTGCTGCCAGTAGTGGATTACTATACTCTCCCCCTCGGGTGCCTCGTGAACATGCTGCATTTTTGCCCAAGTATCCTCGGGGAATCTTGGATCTTTAATCTGTCCTTGCATTATCCTGTTGCCAGCACCAGCTTGAGCTTCCTTTAAGGTTAATTGTTCCGTTAGATTCCGTGCTTCCGTCCGTACGCCAGCGGAAATAGCGCCCCTACATGCAGTGCCTTCAACAGCACCAGTCAGCCCGCCCAGCCCTGGTGGTGGGATCATCCCAAGGGTGATTTTAACCCTATTGCCATCAATGTAGAGTTCCCCTTGAAGGTCATAGGAGATGCCTCTAGCCTGAGTAAGAGAATATTCGTGCCCCTCATAGCTTGAGATGCCGACGTCAGATAAACCACTTGGATCAATCAAGCTAATAGGATTATTCATTACATACGCGTACAGATTAACATCCCCACCCCCGAACCCCAACGGATCTTCGCTGATAAACCTCCCCACGGTTGGATCGTAGTACCTTGCCCGCATGTAGTAAAGGCCGTTCGGTTCGGCCATGACACCGTATTTGCCTACGAACTTGAAGGGCTGGGGGATGGATTCCTGTTCGGCGAGGATTTGGCCGAAGGGTTCGTAGGCGTATGAATTTACCACGGTGCCGGTCATATCGGTTAGAGCTACCGTGCTTCCCGTTCCGTTGAAGTGGTAGCAATACCTGGCGTCAGGCGTAGCCATTGCAATCACCCCGCCGCCATAGATGTATTTTCGGGTGATATTGTTTTGATCGTCGGCCTCCGCCAGGAGGTTTCCGAAAGGATCGTACACGTAACGGGTAGCCACACCTGACCAGGTGGAAGCACCCACTTTGAATCAGTTAAGTTCGTGGCCTTCCGCTTCCACCTTAACGCATAGCTAACGTTCAGTGTTCTCCATTTCGAATACAAGGTGAAATGCTACATCACTCGTTGCCCACTCCTGTGCGCAGAAAAGCCATGTCTCCAGGAATGACCCGGCAACTCTAGTCGCAGTTTTCCAAAATTCGCTTGCACCATGCAGAAGTAGCACGTAACCTTTAGCAGGTAGCCATTCCATGTCCCTGAGGCACTCTTCAAGAGCATCCCAGTTATTACCGAAGTAAGCAGGGAACTTCATCGCTCGAGAAACTACAGAAAAAAGATCGCTGGCATTCTTTACATCGCCGACATAAGCATCTAGTATCAAGATTTCGGATGGAAACTGCAATTCATACATTGCTCGCGATTGCATAACATCAATAAAGTGTATGCAATTCCATGATGGTCGTGTCAATTCTTGTTCAAACATAATTATGGTTTCCTGCTTGGGTCTATGAGAATGAAAGAATCATAGTGATCGTCTGTATAATAAGTTCTCCCAGTATTTTGATCTACTACTATCCTGCGAGTTCCTCTGTTCGCGGCGGCAGGGGTATCAACAGTATACTCTCGGTAGTCACCACATGGAAGTTTTCCTTCCTTATTCCGAAAAGCAGTACCATCTTTACGATGTAGAAAAGGACCACCAGATTCAATCCTATCAAGTGTCTCATTCACTCCTTTCAGGCGTTCAACATCATTGAAAGGAAGCATACGTGTACCACTTGGGGGCATCCGGCCGCCACCTTCCGCACGCAAAGCAGCATCTCCACCGCGAAAGATACCTGATCCGCCTCCCCCTACAAGTGAACCCGCATTGAATATTACACCCTCTGTTGTAGGCCTTTGAACTTGTAAACCATTCGGATCAATAAAATTTACAGGATCATTTCCTACATACGCATACAGATTAACATCCCCGCCTCCAAACCCCAACGGATCTTCGCTGATAAACCTCCCCGCAGTCGGATCGTAGTACCTTGCACGCATGTAGTAAAGGCCGTTCGGCTCGGCCATGACGCCAAATCGGCCGACGAACTTGAAGGGCTGCGGGAGGGTTTCCTGCTCGGCGAGGATCTGACCGAACGGTTCGTAGGCATAGGAGTTTACCACGACGCCTGTCATGTCAGTCAGCGCTATCGTGCTGCCGGTGGCGTTGAAGTGGTAGCAGTAGCGGGCATCAGGCATAGCCATTGCGATCAGTCCGCCGCCGTAGATGTATTTACGGGTGATGTGGTTTTGGTCGTCGACTTCGGCCAGGAGATTTCCGAAAGGATCGTAGACGTAGCGGGTTGCCACTCCCGACCTGACCGCCCTGATGCGGTTGCCCCTTCCGTCGTAGTCAAACCCCGTGCCGATTCCGATCCCGATCAACCGCTGCTCGCAGTCAAACATGAGCGGGATGTCTCCGGCGCTTGTCAGGTTTCCTTCGTCATCGTAGCCGTAGGCCAGGTCTCCGGCTGAGAGGAGACGGTTCTTCTTGTCATTGTACGTGTAGATCGTCGAGCTGAGGGACGGCAAAGCCGTGAGCGGCTCTGTCTCATCGGAGCGAATCCGGTTGCCGTTTTCGTCCAAGGTGAAATGGTAGCTTGCAACCGGGCTCACCATGTCCGTGAGCCTGCTTGCGTCGTCATAGGTGTAGGTGGTCGTGATGCCGTTGAAATTGGTGAAGGTCCATAGCCTCCCGTTCGTATCGTACGTGTAGCCGGCCTGCTCGTTAAGCCAATTGGTGATTGTTTTCAGCCGGTTTGCCTCATCGTAGTCGTAGAGTACCTCCGTCTGGTCCGGGTAGGTGATTTTTTTGAGGTTGCCCGCATCGTCATAATCGTACTTCAAGATGAATCCGTGGGCATCCGTATACGTCTTTACCCTTCCGGCTCCGTCGTAAGTAAACCAGCTCTCCCCGAGCGAATCGGTCATGTGCTTGAGCCGGTCGAGGTTGTCATACTCCCTGGTAATGCCTGACTGGTCCGGATATGTGACCGTCCGGAGCTTTCCCGTCGGAGTGTGGGTGTACTGGATAGGGATCTGGTTCCGGTCGGTTTTGGTCTTCAGCATTCCTACCGTGTCGTATTCAAAGTTCGTGGGCTTCTGCAGCGGATCGGTGATCTTTGTGAGAAGGCCCCTTAAGTCGTATTCGAAGCCGGTAATCGAACCGGCTGCATCGGTCAGTGCCGTGAGCTTCTCGCCTCCGCCGCTGCATGTCGCACATCCGGTGGGCACGTAGTTAAAGAAGGTCTTTTTTCCAAGGGAATCCGTCCGGGTTGTCGGCTGCCCCCTGTAGTTGTAGGTAAAATCGGTTGAATTCCGGCGTGCATCGGTGATCTTTTTTCGGTTTCCGTTGTTATCGTGCTCGAATTCAACCAGATTCCCCAGTGGATCTGTGACCGTCTCAAGCCGCCCGACATCGTCGTAAACAAAATGGGTGACGTTGCCGAGGGCGTCTGTGCGGGTGAGGACATTCCCCATGATGTCGTTCATTAAGTTCGTGACGACGTTCGTCGCATCGGTAACCGATTCCAGGAAATTATGCGTGTCATAGGTGTATTGTGTCTTGTGCAGCAGAGGATCGATTATGGTCTTAATGTTGCCGGAAAGGTATCTCTCAATCATTGTCTCAGCACCGGTCGGGTCCGTGATGGAGGAAATGTTCCCTTTTGTATCGTAGGTAATGTGGGTAACGTGGGTCGGTCCGTTTTCCGGGTCCTCAATGTCGGTCACCCTGTTCGGGCTGTTTGGATCGTTGTAGGACAGTATGGTTGTATGCCCTGCGGGGTCCGTCACCGTTTTCACATTGCCGTTATCGTAGGTGTAGCTTGTGGAGGTGAGGTTAGGGTAGGTGATGGAGAGAAGATTGTTATTCGAATCGTATGTATAGCTGGTTTTGTTGTTATAAGGGTCCGTTATCTCAACAGGGACGTTAAATTCCTTGTAATACTTGTGAACCCAAACCCCTTTATCCTTTTCGGTTACCGTGGTGGTGTCGTATACTGAATTATATTCATTCTTATATTCTATGCTTACGGCCAAGTTGTCGGGATCGGATGAAGAGGTGAGCTTCCCGGTTGCCGGATCGTAGGCATAATTAATGACGTTGCCGATGGGGTCTTTCTTATAGTTCATTCTGCCGTTTGAATCGTATTGATATTGCCAGGAATAGCCGAGAGGATCGGTGATCGAAGAGATGCGACCCTGGTAATAGGATACCATCCATGCATGGCCGGCAAAATCCGATACGCTGACTATCTTCCCGCTTTCCACTCCGATGTTGATCGTTCTTCCCGTCGAATCGGTTATACTTGTCAGATCGCTTCCGCTATAGGTCAACGATGTAGCATTGTCGTTTCTGTCCACAATACTCAAAAGCCTTCCCGATGCATCGTAAAAATAGAATTTGTTGTACTTCGTTTTCTGTATATATCCGTCTGAAGTCTTCTGGATTTGCGACGTATTCCGGCTCTTTGCATCGGGGCTGTAGCCGGGTGCATCCTGCCCCAGGGAAAACCACACCCTGTTGCCGTCGCCGCGCGTGTAATAGACTGCATGGTCGGGATCCTGAGAGTCGGGCGTAATGGAAAGATTGAAGTTGTGGGTCCAACCCGGCCCGAGAGGCCCGTCGCCGGCATCCAGACTGTTATAGGAAAAAATAAGAGGCCCTACTTCCAGTGAATGATAGACATTGCCGCTCTTGAGGTCTAGCGATGAATGTATTGTGATTTGGTTGCCGATCGTTGGTCTGGCAAAATCCTCGAGATTGGAGGGGGAGGAGTCTCCATTACTAAGCGGACACGAGGCTGAACCAAAGTTATCGGAGTGATTCTCGGATATTACATAGTTATCATACCCCTGAGCGGGGAACATGCACATTCGATAGCGGATGGGCTGATCGTTGGAGGTCGGCTGTTCTATCCAGTTATGTGCCCAGTCATAGCCCCAACCTGCTAGGGGCTCGTAGGCCCATGCGGGGTAGCCCTGATCAATGCAGTCTTGACGAGAAGTCCCGAATGCATCGACTATCCCACCAGGCACTGGACCATCCTTGGTATCTACCCAATAAACCAATGGACCGAGCCCAACGCCTGGAGCAGGCATTTTTTTCATTCCATCCGTTGGAGCAGATGAGGCAGTACAGCATTGGTTGTCAATGAAAGCGCTGACGACTCCTATGAATATTGCAAGCACGGTCATGAACCTTATTAGCTTAATATTCATCTTCATCATCCTATTCTTCCTTTGAGTAAAGGAAAACATTCAGATCTTCATACGAGTTAAAGAATGCAAATCCGGCTGCCGGCTAATGTCTGAATAGAGTGCCCGGCAGCATGGACGGCGGAACAAAGGGAACTGTGTTTCCCGGCATAGGCCGGGGTTATGGTCCCTGGCGAAGTCGGTGTCGCCGGCATGTTGCACGGACCGATTGGAATAGAGGGTATTATCATCTATGGCCCTGCCTCCTGAGAAGCTGGTTGTTCCTGTGAGGAGCTGGCTGCGTCATCCAGAAGGAGCAACAGCATCAATGAAAGATCAAACCGAGGTTTTCGAACCTCCGTCTCGACAGTTGCGGTGTTGTTGGCGGCAACCGGATCCTGTTCGTTTCCGCTCACGGACGATGAATTGCTTATGTTGCCCGGCTGGGTAGGTTTGACAACAATGGTTGCGTTCACCGTGGCCATGCCCGTGAGAGACCCGATATTGCAGGTGACCGTGTTCCCGGTATTTGGGCACTCTCCCTGCGAAGCTGAAGCGGATACGAAGGTTACTCCCGAGGGCAGCGTATCTGTGAGGACCACTCCTGTGATGCTTTCCGGTCCCAGATTGCTGACACTAACAGTATAGGTGAGATTCGAGGCGACCGTTGCCGGAGAGGGGGAGCCGGATATCGAAACGGCTATGTCGAAATTAGAGACGGGGGCCGTTTTAAACTGCCAGATTGGGCCGGGAGTCGTCGCTCCGCCTTTATCTACAGAGATGATCTGCCAGTAGTACGTCGTATCCGGCTGGAGCGGGCTCGGGTCGAAGCGGGTATCGGTTTTGCCGGATGAGACGACTTTTTGGGGAGGATTGTCGGTATCGAGCATGACAATATACCTGACTACATCTCCAACCTCAAAATTGCCGCCTGTCCATGACAGGATGGCGCCGACTGGAACGTTTGTAGAGCCATCGGGGATGGAGGGACTGGACGGCGGTATAAAGGCCGATGTATCGAATGGGCCGCTCGGCGGGATAAAGTTGCTCGTCCATCTGGCTATTCCCTGAGTTAGCCTGAACTCCTGTAAATAAGCCGAGGATGTGTAATAATTGCTTGAGATGCTGGGATCATAAACATCTCCAATCGAAAACCCGGCATGACTGTCTGTATATGGACCGCTATAAGTCACAGGGTCTGCCACACCGTTTAGATAAATCTTAGTTACACCGTTGTAACGAACGAGTGCAACATGATTCCATGTGTTTAAGGGCAGCAGCTGCTGAGTTAAAAGTACCCAATGGCCGGCGCCATTTGTTACCAGCCCTATCTGCCGTGCTGGGCCCAAAACGGAACTTCGCACAGCCAGCCCTGTCCCGGAATTCTGCCCTCCGAAAATGCCGACCCCGTAATTTGGAGTGTCCGCCGTATATAGCCAAAAGTCTACTGTGAAGTCCTGATTTCCTGAAAAGTACCAATCGCTACTATCGGGATAGGTAATCCGGCTTTTATTAAAACAGATTGAGGAGCCTCCAAACTTGCTCTGCGCAGTACTGGTCCTTACGGAATTCACTGAAGATGGTGTGTGCTTGCCGGTAGCGTCTGTAAAGGCCTGGCCATCTGGTTCTCCGTTTCCGTGAAGCAGAAGTTTGAACTGGTCAATGCCTTGAGGATCATAGGCACTGATGTAGTTATTTAGAGTTGCCGTGTTTGTTCCTTTAGGGCCGGAGACAGTGAGACTTGCAGTGTAATTTCCAGCCTGGGTATATGTATGAGATGGATTCCTGCTGGTGCTGCTGCTTCCGTCTCCGAAATCCCACCACCAATCAGTGATAGCCCCGATGGAAGTATCTGTAAATTGAGCAGTCAATGGGGCGTAGCCGATTGTCGGGGACACAGAAAAGCTCGCAACCGGGGGCGCATAATAAGCACCATAAGGCAAACTCGGCGGGATAAAGTTGCTCGTCCATCTGGCTATTCCCTGAGATAGCCTGAACTCCTGCAAATAAGCTGAGGATGTGTAATAATTGATCGAGATGCTGGGATCATAAACATCCCCAATCGAAAACCCGGCATGACTGTCGGTATATGACCCGCTATAAGTCACAGGGTCTGCCACGCCATTTAGATAAATCTTAGTTACGCCGTTGTAACGAACGAGTGCAACATGATTCCATGTGTTTAAGGGCAGCAGCTGCTGAGTTAGAAGTACCCAATGGCCGGCGCCATTTGTTACCAGCCCGATCTGCCGTGCTGAGCCCATCACAGCCAGCCCAGTCCCGGGATTCTGCCCTCCGAAAATGCCGACCCCGTAATTTGGAGTGTCCGCTGTGTATAGCCAAAAGTCTACTGTGAAGTCCTGATTTCCTGAAAAGTACCAATCGCTACTATCGGGATAGGTAATCCGGCTGTTGTTAAAACAGATTGAGGAGGCTCCAAACTTGCTCTGCGCAGTACTGGTTCTTACGGAATTGACTGAAGATGGTGTGTGCTTGCCGGTAGCGTCTGTAAAAACCTGGCCATTTTGTTCTCCGCTTCCGTGAAGTAGAAGCTTGGTATATTGATCTATTTCTGGAGGCTGCTCGTTCACGGTTACGCAACTAACCTGAGTGCACGAATTCGATCCACCGGGTCCGTTGACAGTGAGTCTTACCGTATAATTCCCAGGCTGGGCATATGTATGAGATGGATTCCTACTGGTGCTGGTGCTTCCGTCTCCGAAATCCCACGACCAGTTAGTCATATTGCCAGTCGAAAGATCGGTGAATTGTACCTCCAGCGGCAAAATCCCTTTTGTGGGGCTAGCTGAGAAACTTGCAACCGGCGCCGGGTAGTTTACTGCTATAGAAACTGTTCTTGGATCTGATTGTCCTCCAGGACCATCCACAGTTAGGCTCACAGAATAGGCCCCCGGATTAGCATAAGTATGGCTGGGGCTCTGAAGTGTACTGGTTGCACCGTCACCAAAATTCCAGGCCCATCCGGTGATATTACCTGTGGAACTATCTGCGAATGTGACTGTAAGGGGAGCTGGGCCGCTTGCGGGAGATGGAATGAAATCTGCCACAGGCTTTGGAATGTTGACTGCTATGGTACCGTACTGGGAGGATGACGCCGCCCCGTCAGAGACGGTCAGAAATACAGTGTAGGTTCCCGGACTGCTATAGGTGTGGACGGGGTTCTGCTCTGTACTGCTCTCTCCATCTCCGAAGATCCATGACCATGAGCGGACCGTCCCCGTGGATTGATCGGCAAAGGTTACTATCAAAGGGGCGGGACCGGATTCGGGACTTGCCGTGAAGTTTGCCTCCGGGCTCGAAGGGGACGTCACGCTTCTGATGAGTCTGTTGCCCATATCATCGTACACGTACTCGATAACGTAGTCACTATCGTACACGACCTTTGTGAGACGGCCGACATCATCGTAGATGTACTCAGCTGGACCCGCAAAAGCGGATGCAAAAATACCTGCCAGAACGAGAATACTGAGGAACGCAAATGCATAGGAGATTCTTCTCATGTCTTCCTCTGATCAGGATATGGGAGGCTTATACCTATTTAGCTTTATGAGTCGGCCTGCAGGCCCGCGGCAAATAGCAGGTTCCGTGAAATATGTTTTGCTCTGCCGTGGTTTTCAAATTTGATGAAAAGTCATAAGAAGGTCGGGCTTGGGTAAATAGAGGAAGTACGGCATGGATACTCTCCTGACCAAGATTGTGTATATCGCACGATGTAAATCCAACGAGAATGAACGTTAGCAACATACATGCCTGACCCGGAATCGGGATCGATGTCCTGGGAAAACTGAACTCACAAATGAATCTATGTAAACTAATCATGAGAATTAATTATAGAGAAGTTGCATATAAGAGGAGTAGTTGTTGTAAGAAGGAATATCAGATAATGCAGATCTATACAGTTGTCTTTGATTTTTGAGATTGCACACAATCATGGGCAGACGGCACAAAAAATTATGCACCTATGATTCCAATGAGGAGAAGGTAAAAAAACGATGAGCCGGCATCTCTTTTTGCCTCTCCTTTTTTGTTAGCTCCCCGAACAACATTTTCCCTACGTGAAAAAGGTCTATGGTAACGGGTCGGTTATCCGGAATGCGCGGCTTGGTTGTCCGTTATCCGTCAACCCGGCCAGGATTGCATAAAGTATCGGCATCATACGGAACTTTGCCGAAAAGGGGGGAAGTGGAGGTGAAGAGGCGATATTCGCGGGAGATGATTGAAAGGGCCGAATATCTTTACTGCTGTTGTGGTCATACTCAGAAGGCGGTTGCGGAGCTTACGGGAGTCTCGACGGCGGAGATCAAACGCTGGAGCGCGAAATTCGGGTGGGCGGACAAGCGGGGTGAAATAGCCCGCGCCATGATTGAAATCAGGAGGAGTACGATCCTGCTGCGAAAAAAGCTTCTCGAGCAATGCCTCGAATCGCAGGATACCAGAGAAGCGCTTGCCGTACTCTCGATGGAATCCATTGCAAGAAAAGAAGATCCGGAAGCCGGCGGAGGCAGGGGACCGCTTCTCACCCCGGAGTTCCTCCGCAGGCTGGACAGCGACAAGGAGGCCGCGGCCGCGATTGAAAGAGCATGCCGCATCAGGATGATTCTCATGTCTTCAGATCCGGGCCTATTGAATGCCACAACGGTCAAGGGACTGAAAGAGGCAATGGATTTGGTTGACGAAATGAGAAAAAGAAACGATCCCGATCGTGGGGAGCGTCGAGGAGGACTTACGGACGAAGCCGCGGCGGAGATCAGGAGAAAAATCCTGGGACTGCCGGAGTAATACCGATGCCGGCGGAGGCTTTCGAGGAGATCGGAATGCCGGGTATCAAACAGGTATCGTGCCGGCGCATTCCGGTATCATCAAAGAGCAAATCAGTATCATCCCGGTATCATCTTGGCATCATATTGGTATCGTCACGGTATCATGTTGGTCGCATTCCGGTATCGTTTGAAAGTTGAAAATCGGCTCCTGGATTGGGTTTACGGTTTGACCGGCCGGCGTCGGGGTTAGAGAAAACTTCCGCTCGATCGAGAGCGGGCAGATCTTTGAAAAAAGAAGAATTCATCGCGATACCTGTGCGCTATCGTTCCACGCCGGTTCCCGTGGGCCTGGGGCTGTTGGCCAAATCCACGCGGTAGCTTCAGATTGCGTACCGGATACGATTTCGTCATTCCGGCCCTTCTCTTCGATCAGGACAAGTTCACACCGGAATCCAGGCCTTTTGTGCGGATTAAATGTGAATTCAAGCCTTAAGAACACTGGATCCGGGCTTAAAAGCACTGCCGGGATGACGGATATGAGGGATTCCACTGCAAAGGTAGCTGTGCTCGGGTTCGCTGCTGATCGGACGGCCGGGACCGGGAAAGAAGTGAAGGGGATGGACAGGCCCGGACCCATTCCCGCGGGAACCGCAAATCTCCAAATCCTTGCAAATTTGCCTATTTGCTTGTTGCGATTCGGAATTTTGTGCTAAGCTTGTAATTGAGCGACGGGATGCCTTTCCGGGGTATTCCACTTGGCTCGAAAAGCCTCTGCTCAACGTATATGGCCTTCCCTCCATGGAGCAGAGGCTTTTTAGATTCGAACACGAAAAGGGGCACCATGAATCCGGATGACGAGAAAATCCTCAAGATGACCAAGGAAATACTGGTCAAATTCATTGAGTTGGGCAGGGTTTCAACCACAAACTTCGACGAACACTTTCGGAGCGTCTTCTGGACAATCAAGAATACGATGGTGAGCGCCAAGCTCCCCGAAATCGATCTTTCTTCCCCCGACGAGAAGCCTTCCGACAAATAGCACAACCGCTGAAAACAACCATTTAGCTGGAATCGCCGCCCGGAGCCGCTTTCGCTTCAATCGTACCCCGAGATTTATCCTGGACACCCGGGGCTCAGACTGTTGCACAAATGGAGACAAACCTTGATCCCCATACCTGCTGGTCCGCTGGTTCCCAAGCTCCTGCTTGGGAGCCCCCGTTTGGGACGCTCCGGCTTCCTCTCCCAAAAGCCGCGCCTATCATTCAGCTTTCACCTTTCCGACAGAATCGCGAATTGATTTGGGTGAATCAGATTTGTTTGCCGCTTGGTTGAGGAGTCGAGCTGCGGGAAAATGACGGGGTGGACGGGGCCGTTCCGGGTAATTCATCGCTCCCGGGGCCGGGGTTCCCAAGGAGGACCTTGGGAACCAGCGAATCGAGGGAGTCCTCTGTTAAGTTGACGCATATGAGCCGGAGCTTGGGAACCAGCGAACGAGTGCCTGGAAGTGGCGCGGTCAGGAAACCGCGCCACAACTCTTTTGAGAAGAATCCGGTAAGTTGACGGCAATGAACCGGAGCTTGTGAACCAGGGGAAAAACAAACCGGATTGGCGTCTTACATGAACCCCAGCACTCTCGGGAGCCAGAGGACCAGTTCCGGCCAAACGATCATCATGAAAAGGCCGGCAAACATTGCGAGGAGGAGCCAGATGACCCAGCGCACGGTTTCTTCCATGCGCGCCCCGGTCAGCCGGCAGCTCACCATGAGATTCACGGCCATTGGAGGGGTAAACTGGCCTATGGCTATTACATAGGTCATGAGGACGCCGAACCATACCAGGTCCCAGTTGAAGCTCTGGGCGACCGGGATGAGTATCGGGCAGAAGATCAGAAAGATGGAAATGCCGTCGAGGAACATTCCCATGATCTTCAGGAAGAGCATGAGGATGATGATGACCGCGGTGCTGTTGCCGCCTCCTATGCTTACCAGCGCTTTGGACATGGGATCGACGATCCCGATCGTGCTGGAAGCCCAGGCAAAAACGCTGGCCAGGCCGATTACGATGAGAATGACTGCGGAGGTCTCGGCGGATTCGACCAGCAGTTCATGGAGATCTTTCAGCGTAAGGCTCCGGTAGACGAAAAACCCGATGACCAGGCCGTAAATAACCGCGACGACCGCGGCTTCGGTCGGAGTGAACCAGCCAGTCCGCATGCCGCCGAGGATAACGATCGGGGCTATGAGCGCCCAGAATGCTTCCTTGAAAGATTTCCACATTGGCGGTCTGGGTTCGTCTTTTTGGCTGGCGCCGAAGTTGTAATGGAGACTCAGCAGCAGTGATGGAATGATCAGCATGACGCAGGCCAGGATGCCGGGTATGACGCCGCCGACGAAGAGGGCCGGGACCGTTGCCGACGGAACCAGGACGCTGTAGACGATGAATGCCACCGAAGGCGGAATCAGGATATCGGTCGATCCGGCCGCGGCCGTGACGGACGCCGCAAAAGCGGGCGGATAGCCCGCTCGCATCATTGCGGCTATCATGACGCCGCCGACTGCCGCCGTGCATGCGGGTCCGGATCCGGAAATCCCGCCGACGATCATGGCTACCAGAATAGTGATGACCGCCAGAGCGCCTCTGCCGTGTCCGACGAAAGCCGCCGTGAAACGCAGCAATCGGGCCGCTACTCCGGAGCGGTCAAAGATGGATCCGGCGAGGACAAACATCGGGATCGCGAGCAGCGGGTACTTGGCGATGCCTGCATAGACGCTGGTGGGAATCGACATGATGCCGAGTTTTGCAATAGCGATTGCCAGGGCCCCGGCCAGGCCGAGGGATACGGAGATGGGAACTCCGGCAAAAAGAAGGACGAAGAAGCACAGGAAAAGAATGATCGCGATAGTCATCAGTCTTCCCCCCTGCTCATGCGGATGAGTTTCCCGACAGCCCGGCCGGTTATTGCCAGCGACAGGATCGGAAGCCAGACCGTGTAAATCCAGGTTGGAACTCCCAGTCCCGGCGAAGTCACTTCGAAACGGTATTCATCCCATGCCATTCTCGCCGCAAGGACCGTCAGCATAAAGTAGGTGAGGGCCGTCAAGGCCATGGAAGCAAGTCTGACGGTATGCCCGTACTTTTCCGGGAGCCTGTCCACGACGAAGGAGATGTTGAGGTGGCCGCCCTTGGCCATCAGGCTCGAACTTCCGAGAAAGGTCATCACGACCATAAAGAAGATCGAGAATTCCTCGGTTGACGCGAAGGAAAAGCTCGTAAAATAGCGCACAACGACATTGGCAAAGGTGAGAAGAGCCAAGACTCCGAGGATCACTCCCGCCAGGTTTTCCTCTATACACAGCGGGACCCTCGTCTTGATACGGCTTTGACTGACTTCGACGGGTGCTTCGAGTTCCATTGGTTATCCTCTGAT
Organism: Pseudomonadota bacterium; assembly: GCA_023416335.1. The sequence continues at coordinate 16,962 of JAEZHY010000039.1, forward strand.
ACAATCAACTGCTACTCTCGATCATACATCTAAAAAAGAACGGCGCGCGCAATGAGACGCGCGCGCCTTCCTTCCTGCTCCCGGTTCCGGGAATCGTCTACTTGCGTTTCGCTATGGACTCTTCAGCCTTCTTGATCAGGTCCGGGCCGATCTGCTTGGTCCATTTGTCGTACACGGCCTTCGTGGATTTGGCGAAAGCGGTCTTTTCCGCATCGGTCAGCCTGACGACGTTTACCCCGAGCCCTTCGATTTCCTTGATCAGGGAATCGTCGGGAGGAATGAGACCTTTGCGCGATTCTTCGATGTTCTCTTTTGCCGCCTGGAGAGCTGCTTCAGTTACCGCTTTCCGGTCTTCCGGGGTCCAGGTGTTCCAGACTTCCTTGCTGACGACGAAAATCAGGGGATCTGCCACATAACCCCAGAGGGTCAGGTACTTCTGGTTCGCAGCGGCATGCAGCTTGGCAGCCATGAAGACCGTCAGGGGATTTTCCTGTCCATCGACCGCGCCGCTCGAAAGCGCGGGCACGGCGTCCGCCCAGCTCATCTGGGTGGGATTTGCGCCGAGGGCCGAGAAGGTTTCAAGGTAAAGTGGGGAACCAACGACACGAATCTTCAGGCCTTTCAGATCTTCCGGAGTGCGGATGGGCTTCTTGGAGTTGCTGAGTTCGCGGAACCCGTTCTCGCCCCATGCCAAGGGCACGACATCCTTGTTTTCGAGTATTTTGAAAAGTTCCTTGCCTACTTCGCCGCCGGTCAGCGCGTCGAGGGCCTTATGATCCGGCATCAGGAAAGGCATGGAGAAAATATTGAGCTGCTGTATCTGGGGAGACCAGTTGATCGTCGAACCGATAGCCATATCGATGGCGCCCTGGCGAATCGAGGTGAATTCCTTTGTCTGATCGCCGCCTACCAGGCTGGTGCCGGGGTACATTTTGACGTTAATGCGCCCGTTGGTTTTCTGCTTTATCAGCTCCGCCCACCGTTCGCCGGCATTGCCCCACGGAAAAGGCTTGCCGAGAACGGTGGAGAGTTTGTATTCCTGCTTGTAATCGGCAGCCGATGCAAATTGAGGGATGGCGAATGCCAAAGCGACTGCCAGTACGAGGAAGAAGCCTATCGACTTTTTCATGCTGTTCTCCGTTTGAAAGCAATTGAGCAAACTTTTTATAAGGTTTAGATTTCACTGGAATTAATTGGTGGAAATCCACGATATTAGACGGAGTGTGAGCTGTCAAGGAAATTTGTGCATTTCGCGGGCTGTAAATCCGAACGATTAAAGCGTCTCGGGGATATTCGCGACGGGGGTCGGGCGAGGATTCGGCATGGCGCGTGTTGTCCCGGTCCGCTCGTGGTTGTGGCCGGAAAAAACCTCTTATGAAACTTCAAGCAAGATCGAAGTGACATACTCCTGGGTGGCACGGGCAACGTTTTTTGTTGCCCGTGCCGGAGGCAAGAGGTACAGACGGTATCGGATTCACTCCTGCAGTTCTCCGAAAGAGAACTCAGCTCCGCCCCTCCTGTCCTGCGGACCCAGGCAGCAAAAAGACGCTGCCTGGGCCACCCTGCACAGTTCCCGGCCGGCACGGTCAGGAAACCGTGCCTCAACATAACGGGGATGAAAGTTTCGTATTCTCTTTCAAACCGTGCCGGAGGAGTGGCAGCTAAGCTGGATCCCGGCTCAAAAGCACTGCGGGATGACGGAGGGGACCGGCCGGGGACTTTGATAACCGGGGGGCTTTGGAAAAAAAAGAAAGAAGTGTAAAGACCCGCTGGTTCCCAGGCTCCGGCTTAGCCGAAGCCTGGGAACCAGCGGGATGCAAATTCAACATAGAGGAAGTGCGGCAGCCGTGTAGGGTGGGGGAGCGAAGCGCGGTCCCCGCTTTTGGGGGGTGCCCACCGCCCAGCAACCCCGATAGGCGCCCATTTTCAAGACCGGTACGCGATGCGGAACACTATTCCGAAGGACGGGCTGTGGGCACGATGATGCTGTGCCCACCCTACGCCGTTCCCACGGTGGCGCTCCAAGGAAGGAAACAAACGTTTTGACCGATTTTTTCACCTGGTTGGTTCTTGTCAAGATCGTGACGGCCGTGCTGATAGTCGTCGCTCTATCGGTGCTTGCGGAGGTTGTCAGTCCCCGGTTTGCGGGGATCGTTTCCGGCTATCCGCTGGGTGCCGCGATCAGCCTGTTTTTCATGGGATTCGATATCGGTCCGCAGTTTGCCGCCGAAAGCGCGCGCTATACGTCTCTCGGCCTGATCGCGACACAGGTGTTTGCCTATTTTTATTACAGAGCTTCGCTTCTGACGGATGGAATGAAACGTGGACCAAGGGTACTGCTGTCCTCGATCGGTGGGACCGTGGGGTTTATGGCGGCTGTAACGGTCTTGAGGTTTCTCCCTGTGAACGCCTCGGTAGCCGTGCTGCTGCCGGTCGCCTTCATCGTGCTTTTCACATGGCTGTTTCGGAGCATAAAGAATACGAGAATCAAGAAGCGCGCCGGCACGGATCTGAAAGCCATGCTGCTTCGATCGGCGTTCGCCGCGGGATTCGTCGTTGCGGTTACCTCGATTGCCGGAATAGTGGGGACGGGCTGGGCGGGGCTGTTTGCAGCTTTCCCGATGACGATGCTTCCGTCCGCTGCAATCATACACTTCTCTTATGAGCCGGAGCACGTTCGGGCGTTTCTGAAAAACGTCCCCAGGGGCCTGGGCTGCCTGGTTGTCTATGCTCTTGCAGTGTCGCTCACTTATCCTGCTTGCGGGATCTACCTGGGAACGATCCTCTCCTATGTGGCCGCGACGGTCTTTCTCATCGTTATCCAGGTCGATTGGTTTTCCTTCGGAAAGCCGGTTCCTTTACCTGCCGCCTCAGAGCAGACCGGGGTTCGGCGGCGTTCCTGAACCATTTACCCGGTCCCGGCTATAGCGATCCTTTGGAAGAGGGGATGCCGCTTCGTCCCGGATCGATCGAAACGGCGGCTTTCAGTGCGCGGCCCAATGCTTTGAAGGAGGCTTCGAGCATATGGTGGGCATTGCTGCCGTATGGAATCCGGATGTGAAGAGTAACTCCTCCGTGCTGGCAAAAGGCCCTGAAGAATTCGGGGACTAGCTGCGTTTCGAACTCGCCCGTACGGTCCGGCATAGGCGGGACGTTATAGACGAGGAAAGGGCGGTTTGACAGGTCCAGGGTAACGGTCGCGAGGGCCTCATCCATCGGAACGGTGAAGAAGCCGTAACGCGTGATCCCGGATCGGTCTCCCAAAGCCTTTGACAGAGCCGTTCCCAGGCAGATGCCGATATCTTCCACGGTGTGATGGGCATCCACTGCCAGGTCGCCGGATGCACGGATTTTCAGGTCGAACAAGCCATGGACCGAAAAAAGCGTGAGCATGTGATCGAGGAAAGGCACGCCCGTCTCGAGATCTGCGCGGCCAGAGCCGTCCAGGACGAGTTCAAGCTTTATCCGGGTCTCTTTTGTGTTCCTTTCAACATCACCTTTTCGCAAACCGGCCATGGTTGGTCACCTCCTGCATGGTATTGTGCCGAATTCGAAACAAGTGCCGCGCCAGGGAATTTCGATGCATTCCCGTCAAGCGGTGACACACAATACAATCTGCGCTCTAAAATTCAAGTAATAGATGAGGGGGGGGAGCGATCAACGGACAGCGCCGCACGAGCAAAGAGCTGAGGTACTCTTAGCCGGGGAAGTATGAAAACCCAAGAATGAGTCGAGCACGAAACAGGAATTCGGCCTGGCCGGTTATCTTCCTGTTTCCCGTTTCACAAATCGCAGAAACGTTCGATAAGCTCCCGATTCCAGGTTCTTGGGGATCTTGTACCCCTCGGGAACGAGCAAAACGACAATGCGTGCGAAACCCTGGCCGCCGGGCTCTGCGCTCTCTCTTACTTCCACATGGTCACCCCGGTGCCGTGCGTCCCTGATCTCCAGTACCCTGGCTTCCACCGCCATGTTTTCGAAATTCGACGCATATTGTGCGGAAGAGCCCCGATTTGTGGTTTCGCCGATGACTATCCTCATGGACTCCCTCCCGGTTAAGCTTACGTTATAGCTTAATAATCGGAAGGGTCTCGCGTTTTCTTTAATAACCGGCAATAGTGAGAACCTTGGCGCAGTAAATGCAGCTCGTTCGGCAGGGCTCCTTGTATTCATGCCGGCACTAAATTGTTGTGGAAGGAATTAACGGGATAGGCATGGTCAGGTTTATGGTCACCGTGGAGGTGACTGATCAACAGCTATCATGTATGTTTCTTGGGAGAAGGGCAGACTTGATGATCGGGATCCCACCACAGTATTTTCAAAATATCGCGATCCCGAATTCCCCAGATACGTTCAGACCCGCTCAGCCTCAGTGAAATCAACTCCTCGACATCATCCTGGTCAATCTGCACCAATCTGTCCTGGGCATCTTTGCAGAGGTCATCGACGGAGATGGTATGGTTCCAGTGCTTATCCTTGATAAGAATTTCACTCCAAGACTTGGCCTCGAATTGGGACAACTTCTGCCTGATTTCGTTTAATTTCTCATGCCCAATCTCCTGCCACCCAAATGGGCTGGCCATCTGCAAAAGCGATATCCGCCATGCTGGACACTGGTCGTTATAGCTTTGTATTGGTCGAATCTTGGGCTGTTTCTGGGGATCTTTGATGGGCTTGGATTTGGGTTGCTTTGCAGCAGAGAACATCATGGCTAAAGGCTCGAATAGTATTCAGCCATGGCAGCTTGTGTTATTACATTACTCCCGCGTTCCCCTGGACCCAATCCTTCACGCGCTTCAGCCCAAGGCGGTTCGCTATGAGCCAGATCGCTTAGCCATTGTGAAGATCTTTTTCCGTAAAAATCCAGGACTGCTTTCACTGTCTCTTTTTGAGTCTCGTTCAGCCGACTTGGGTCTCCAAGTGGTAAGCTTGCAATCTTGAATGCTCCCCTGTGCTGGTAGTAAAGATCCGGAACTACTGGTCCATTCGCCCAAGCTTCGATTCTTTCGTCGAAAAGAGGCTCTTCATCCCAGACCAGGGACCACGCCTGGCAGTAGTAGACCAGTTTCTGAAGCTTCATTGTGGTCATTCCACCGGACTCTCGAAGGATAAATGCCGCAACATCGTGGCAAGTTGGCATTTCCCTCTCCTACGCTACAAATATTGGGGAAAAATTGTTCAATACCGCCATCTTGGCCTACTGCCAGATTCTAACCATGATGTCAAATGAAAACCAGCCCTGCACCTGTGTACCTAATCGGACCAGTATTTGATCCCGAAGATAATTTCATAGGTGAAATAAAGGTGAAAGTCAATCGCCATTTAGAGATGAGCAAGAATTACGAAACAAAAGTAGATCCCAATGACCCACTATCCACTTCGGGAACAGTCATGATCCGGGAAGGGCCGACGAGCGGCCTCCAGTGACTCACGCCGCAAGAGACGCGGCCGCCTGGTCAAGAAGGTCGCGGACTTCACGGTCGGATATCTGCGCGAAATCCTCGTACCAGGAGCCGACAGCCATGAATCGGTCCGGCGTGACATCGCAGATTATCTCGTCTACTTCCTCTCCGACCGCATCGCATGTTTCGGCCGGGGCAACGGGCACGGCTACAACGATCCACGCCGGCTTCAGAGCTTTGAGCGCGGCAATTGCCGCCCGCATGGAGGCGCCAGTGGCCATGCCGTCGTCGACAAGGATGACGGTCCGATGCTGGACATCAGGTCTTGGACGACCGCCCCGGTACAGCTGTTCACGACGCTCGAGTTCCGTTCTTTCCTGCGCTGCAATCCTTTCGACCGTCTCGCGTGGAATGTTTACCATTCTGAAAACGTCCTCATTAAGGACAAGGACGTCTCCCGATGCGATAGCGCCCATCGCGAGTTCTTCCTCGTAAGGAACTCCGAGTTTCCGCACCACAAAAACGTCCAGGGGAGCGTTCAATCTTCCGGCCACTTCAAAGGCAACCGGTACGCCGCCCCTCGGCAATGCCATAACGATCACATCGTCCCTGCCGGCAAAGTTGAGAAGCCTCCCGGCGAGCTGCCGTCCGGCATCGACCCGGTCTTTGAACAGTTTCATAAAGTTCCTTTTGGCTGATTGGAAAGAATCATCCGAAAAACTTCTCAGGGTCAATTGTTGAAAAACGCGCGATCAACTATTCATAATTTTAAACACTGCCGGGGGACTTGAAACCCGGTTACCCCCGGCGCACAGTGAAATGGCCTTACCCCCTGCCCACAATCCGGTTGCCTCCGTATTTCTTTGCACAGATCTCTTCCAGATTGCGCGCTTTCTTGACTTTAGTGTGGGATCTCATTAGGATTCCTTGATTAAACCTGAAACGCCCGAATTGATAAGACTGGTTAATAACTTCCGGGAGTCCGGAATGGAAAGAGCAGGATTATGCGTCCGCTTGTTCTGATTATTAGACTCGTTCTCGGGCTGATCTTCGGGGTCCTGCTTTCCCGGATGTTCTTTCCGACTTCGGGATATTGGCTGATTGCCCTCATTGCCGGGCTGCTGGTATTTTTCGCCTACGTATTCGAATACTTACACAAAAAAGACGATATATGATTTTTTCGTTTTTTGATGAGCGGCGCGAGCCGCTACACAGGAGGAAACCCTAATGTGGGAAAGGCCGCCCGGAAGACGGGTACCTGAAAGAGGCGGGCCTCCGCCGAATCTGGAGGATGTTCTTCAATGGCTGAAGGACCGCTACAGAATGTCTCCATCATCTGCGCACCGCCCGGTCGTGCTGATAGCAATTCTTGCACTGCTGGTTTTTGGCGGGCTCAACTCGTATTACACTGTGGATCCGGAGGAGACGGCTATTGTCCTGCGCTTCGGCAAATACACCCAAACGGCGGACGCGGGGCTCCATTTCAAGATCCCCTTCGGAGTCGATATGGTCAACAAGGTGGTGACGGGGCGCGTGCTTCAGCGCGAGTACGGATACAGGACCTTGCAGCCGGACGTACGTTCGAAGTTCACTGAGAAAGGGCTCGAAGAAGAGTCCGTCATGCTCAGCGGGGACTTGAACGTTGTAAATCTCACCTGGACGGTCCAGTACAAGATAAAGGACCCGGCCCAGTTTCTTTTCCGCGTAAAGGGCGTAGAGGCTACCCTGGACGATATCTCCGAATCGGTAATACGGCGAATTGTCGGGAACCGGTATTCCGACGAGGTTTTGACCGTCGGCCGCGTCTCTATCACGAATCAGGCCAGGACCGAAATACAGGAGATAATGGATCTCTACAAGACGGGGCTGCAGATCGTGACGGTCCAACTGCAGAACGCCAACCCGCCGAACCCGGTAAAAGCCGCATTCAATGAAGTAAACGGGGCCCAGCAGGAAAAGGAGCGGATGATCAACGACGCTCAGCAGGCCTACAACCAGAAAATCCCCAAAGCGATGGGTGAAGCCCGTCAGGCAATAACCCAGGCGGAAGGCTATGCCCTGGAGCGCGTGAACAGGGCCGAGGGCGAAGTGAAGCGTTTCACGGACATTTTGGCCGAGTACCAGAAGGCGCCGGACGTAACCCGCCGCAGGATGTATCTCGATTCGTTCGAGGCCATGATGGGGCGGATAGACCATCTATATGTAATTGACGAAGGCCAGAAGGGGATTCTGCCTTTCCTCGACCTCAACAAGCTGCAGGGACAGACGGGAAAAGCGCAGGATGCCGGCCAGGCCCCGAAGTGATCCGGGCAAAACGGGTTGAATACGGATTTGGGGTGAGTCGAAAAAAACCTTCTACGAGAAAAAAAAGGTGATTTATGGTTCCGCGCGGAGCCAAAATTCTTATAGTTCTAGTAGCTGTTGTGGCGGTGTTGGCCGTGTCCTCCTGCTTTATCGTAAATGAAACGGAGCAGGTTGTTATCACCCGGATGGGCCGGCCGGTGGGAAAACCAATCACAGAGGCGGGGCTCAATTTCAAGGTCCCCATCTTCGATACAGCGAATTTCTTTGAAAAGCGTATCATGAAATGGGACGGAAACCCGAACCAGATCCCGACAAAGGACAAGAAGTACATCTGGGTGGACACCACGGCCAGGTGGCGTATAAAAGACCCCCTTCTGTTTCTCATGCGCGCGGGCACGCTGCAGACTGCGAACAGCCGGCTCGACGGTATTATCGATTCGGTCGTTCGCGATCACGTTTCGAACAATGACCTCGTAGAGTTGGTGAGGAGCGAAGGGTGGTCCGAAGCCAGGCAGAAGCTGCAGGAGGCCGGAATTCCGGAGACTCAACTGCTCACGGGTACCGAAGGCGAACAGAGCGATCGCCTGGTAAAGGGCAGAGAGAAAATTACACGCGAGATGGTGGCCGACGCTTCAAAGCTGTTGCCCGAATTCGGGATCGAACTTCTCGATATTCGCATCAAGCGCATCAACTATGAGGAATCCGTTCAGCAGAAAGTCTTCGAGCGCATGATCTCGGAGCGCAAGCGTATCGCAGCCCAGTACCGGTCTGAAGGCGAGGGTGAGAGGGCGGCGACTCTGGGGCAGATGGAAAGGGAACTGGCCAAAATCACTTCCGAGGCCTACAGAAAATCGCAGGAAATCAGAGGTAAGGCCGACGCTGAAGCGACAAGGATTTACGCGGAAGCTTTTGGAAAGAACACGGAATTTTTCTCTCTCTACCGGACTTTGGACCTGTATCGCAACTTCAACAATAACAGCTCTTTCATGCTCAGCACCGATGCCGAAATTTTTAAGTATCTGAAGGGCGGCGGCGAACCACCACGGAAATAGGAGCAGGAGAAGGGGAATGGCATTCTACGAAGAAAACCCGCAAGGAATCACCCAAGCGGATCTGATAGTCGGTATACCTTCGTCCAACGAAGTTGAAAGCATTGCCCGGACGACGGAGCAGGTGGATAAGGGCCTTGCGGAATATTTCCCCGATTTGAAATGTGTAATTGTCAACAGCGACAATCATTCCGCCGACGGGACCCGAGAAGCTTTTTTTGCCGCTCCTGGAAAGACCCCGAGAATCTATCTTTCCACGGCTCCGGGGGTAAGCGGCAAGGGCAGCAACCTGCGCAATTTTTTCGAAAGATCGCGCGATCTCGGGCCGAAGGCGCTCGTCATTGTCGAAGCGGACATCAAAAACGTATCTCCCCTCTGGGTGCGCAACCTGGCTATGCCCGTGCTCAAGGGGGCGGGTTTTGTAGTCCCGCTCTATGTGCGCCACAAGTACGAAGCGACTCTGACGAGTTCGATAATCTATCCGCTGCTCCGGTGCCTCTACGGCCGGCGCGTGCGGCAGGCGAACGTCGGCGATTACGGCTTCAGCGCCAAAATGCTCGACCTCTATCTGAATCCTCCCTTCTGGAACGACTCGGTCGAGAGTTTCGGGATAGACATATGGATGACCAACATAGCCCTGGCTGCCAGGGTTCCGATCGTCCAGGCCTTCATGGGAGTGCCGAAGATACACCGCATCAAAGACCCTTATACCCACCTGACTGTGTTATTCAACGAGGTACTCGGAACCATTTTCGATCTCATGCAGGTGTACAAGGATTTCTGGGAGCAGGTGAAGTGGAGCAAGCCGACGGCACTGTCCGGAACGGATGTTCATGAAGTGGAAACGCCGCTTCCGGTCGATATCAACGCAAACCGCCTGCACGAACGCTTCATTGAAGGTTTTGACAAATTCTACGGCTTGTGGGAGAAAATATACGGCCCGACTGTCGTGCCCAAACTGCAGGAGATAAGGTCGATGGGCCTGCAGCATTTTTCCTTTCCGGCTCAGACCTGGGCGACGATTCTTTTCGATTCCGCGGCTGCTTACCGCAGAATGGATGCTTCAGAGAGAAAGAGCCTGTTGAACGCACTGCTCCCGCTTTATCTTGGCAAAGTCCTTTCATTCGTGAAGAAGACGGAAAGGATGTCGCTCCAGCAGGCCGAAGAGTATGTGGAAAACGAGTGTGGAATTTTTGAAGAAAACAAACCTTATATTATTAAGGTATGGACCTAGGAGAAGGGGGCAGGCACAATGCCGAAAATCCTTGTAGTCGATGATGAAGAGCACATCAGGCTCTTATATTCGGAGGAACTGAAAGAAGCCGGATATGAAGTGATAACGGCTGAGAGCGGATACAGGCTGCTCGAGACCATCGAGGAAGAAAAGCCCGATCTGGTTATTCTGGACATCAAGATGGTCGATTACAACGGGCTGGACCTTCTCCAGGACATCAGAAACCAGTTCTACGACCTCCCGGTTATCCTCTCGACGGCATACGACACCTTCAAGGAGGACATGAAATCCATAGCGGCAGACTTCTACGTCGTAAAGAGTTTCGACTTGACCGAGTTGAAGAAGAAAATTGCGATGGCACTTGAAACTAGGCTTCCGGGCTGAGCGACCGCCTGGTTGCCGTCCTGATTGAAACACACCGGCATTTTGTGCGCTCCTATTTCGGAGTGCATTGCATTTCAAGATCAAGTTCGGCAGTATTCCTCCCCTCTGCGGAAAAACGACGTTTGCCGCAGGGGAGACGAATATTCCCACGATATTCCCGAGTCACAATAGGTAAATATTAAATATCACCGAGCGACTTCTGAGAGCTAAAGAAACCCGGCAGCGCTTGCTTTTAGTAGGAATCCAGCAAAGCTGCCATGCCACCGGCCCGGTTTGAACGAGAATGAAAACTTCAACCCCCTTGAGTTGAGGCTTGAGTTGAGGCACGGTTTCCCGACCGTGCCGGCCCGGGAGTCGTGAAATGGCGCGGTCGGGGAACCGCCTCATAGCCGGATTTGAATTAGAGGGGTGGCCCGGATTCGTATCCGGGGCGACGTATGTTCTTATAGCAACATTGAGTTTTATCGTTCTAAGCCGGCAACGTGGGCAGCGCTTCGCTTTTGCCCACCCGGTCTGTTTCTCCGGACCTTTGTTCGACAACACGTAAGAAGCTGGGATACGCCAACGAATTTATGAAATGGACCGCTAAGTCAACGCCATTGGTCCGCTCTTCCCCTCTTCCTTTGTTTGTCCTGCTTTCGACGAGATTCACGGTATTCCTTGTGGCATCCGCGCATCTCAGCGTTGTATTCCTCATCCCACAGCCATCATATCCGGCTATTTAAAGATGAATGACTCCCCTTAGTAGTCCAAGTGTGACATTTGATCCCACCCAATGAGACAAAAACATCTTCTTACCGTTACCCCAGTAGACACAACGGTCCTCGAAAACTTTCGGCGCATTGAGATGACAAAATTATCTCAGCATCTGTTAGGATATCAAGCTATTCCAATCCAGAAATACACTCTAATAAGCAGATGGCTCCGATCTTGCATTTTTGTTGTGCAGTTCAATCAAGAAGACTGAGAATCGTTCTTGGCTTTGTAAATAATTTAGATTGCAACATCTTTATCGATTCTCACTAATCGAGCATAAAAGGTGCGGTATGAAAACACGGGGTTTACTAACGTTTGTAGCATTCGTAGCTTGCTTCTTGCCGGAGCTAACCTGGGCCAACTGGCAAATTGAAGTCGAACCGGTTTCTTCCGATATGCAAAAAGTCAATACTATTCGAGATATCTCAAATGTTGTAGTTGATTCGGGCGAGAATCCCCATTTCTTCCTGGAGATAACGTCCGGTCAATCATACCATTACTTTTTTGACGGGATCCGGTGGCAAAATGATATGGTTCCTATAGGAGCCGGCCCTGTCGCTATCGACTCGCTAGGGCATTTTCACGCTGCAACTTCTCAATTTGAACCGGAAGGTGGCTGCCTGGCCACCTATACCTTCTTTGACGGCACCAGTTCAAACTGGGTTTTCCTTCCCGATGCAGAAGCCATGATAGGGGGAGCAGCCGGAGCCGTTGCCGTGGATGCGAAGAACGATCCGCATTTTCTCTATAGCTCTACCGGCGGTTTAAAACATGCCAGGTATTCGGCAGGGAAATGGGTAACGGAGTTGGTTCAGTCGGGGAAATTCGGTCGCATGTCAATGGCCTTGACAAGTTCGGGGAGAGCGCATGTTGCTTTCAGCGGAACGGGCGACCCATCAGGAACTAACCCGCTATTTTGGGCTTCCAATGTTTCAGGTAAATGGAAAGTGGCACAAATAGGTGAAGGCGAGGCCGGGAAAATAGCTCTGGACAAATCCGGCCTGCCTCACATAGTCTCCACGTTGCACGGAAAAGTCCAGTATAGCAAATCTGAGGGAGGCCAGTGGGTCTCTGTGAATGTCCTGGAAAGTCTTGGCCTCCAAGGTTGGAGTGAAGATCCCAATATCGTCATTGATGCGGATGGGCACCCTAACATTTTCTTCGTTTTCCATAACGATACTGACGATTATCCAGTGTACGCGCACTTTGACGGCCAATTTTGGCTAAAAGATACTTTTGACGTTCCCTATTCCGGGAAAACCCACATGCTTATGCGAGTGGCGCACGGAAAGACAAAAATGCACGTGCTTTATTTTGAGTTCAATCCGCAAGACCATTTCAATATCAATACTACGAATTCTATTCCTCTTGATTGGGTTTGGGCTTCAGCAGCAGATGTAAAACTCCTCGCCCTCAAAGCCATAACCTCCCAGGCATCGGTGGGTGATCCCGCTCAGCTGGAGGTGGTAAGAACAGGAAGAGTCTCCAGGCCATTGGATGTTTATTATACTCTGAGCGGTACAGCCGTGAATGGCACCGATTACCAGCAACTCAGTGGGACGGTAACTATTCCGGCTGGTTCCTCTTCTGAACTTGTCAGTATTTCGCCCTTGGCCGGCAAACAGTCGGCGGTGAAATCCTCTCAAGTCAAGAAAACAGTAACTCTGAGGCTATATGCGAAGGTGGGTTTTAAGTTAGTTCCTCCAGTTAGAGCCACTGTCCAGATAACAGGAAAATAACAGGAACTGTATAATAATTTGCTGCTGTTCACACTTCTTTTGGGAAATATTGCGTGGCCCAAGCAACCCACATGGTTAACCCAGGGCAATACGTTTCCGGGGGCCTCGTTCTTCATTTCCACCATCTCTCCAATCTCTAAAGGAACCATCCGGCAATTGGGTACTGGCGGTCCAGAGGCACCCAAGATGGTCTTCTTTTTCCATCCATGAGTAGGGCATGGTGATGAAGTGTATCAAGTACCAGACCAGGAGCCGGGAGACTTCGCGGCGCGCCAAGGTGTGGTGATGAGTTGCAGCGGATTCTTGGAATCCCACCGGAGAACAAGGCCGATTCTCAGCAGGGGGACGACGAATCGTAGCCGCCGCTAGACATAACGCAGCCATAAAAACGCAAGAACTTTTTTCTTATTTCCGACAACTTGGGTTAACGCTTTCAGGAGGAAGAACATGAGAGCAGCCTGGAACAGGGTCTGGGTTTTGATCATGGCTTTGATGTTGACACTGATGAGTGCGGGCGCATTTGCCTCGGAAACGTGATCGGGAGTGACTCCGGATCAGGCTTTGAAGACGTTGCTGGAGGGCAGGGGGAGATTCGTCGCCGGGCAGCTTACACTCCAGAAGACCAGCGACTCCGATGCGCCACAGGCCCCGGCATCAGGGCAGAAGCCGTATGTAATAATCCTTTCCTTTTCCGAATTCCAGGGACCCTCTGGGGATCATTTTCGAACAACAACATCAAACTCGTCGGGAAGTCGCTGACCAGGCAGTCGAACATCATCCGGCGCCTGGTCGTCGAGGAAAAAGTCAAGATAGTGTGTGCCAAATACGACCGTCGATGACGGCAAAGTAAAGCTGCTGGAAGAGTGATTGGGCCCGATCCCGGCAGCCTGTCTGTGCCGGCGTTTTATGATTAACTATCTGGTATGGCGGCTTTTCCACATCCGGGGCCTGAAGGTTTCGTCGATCGTTCCCGGCCCGGATATGAAATCATACATTCGTTTTTCACGGCCGGTCGCGATAAAAATGCGGTCGGCCTTTTGATTACGGGTCGCCGGATTCAGTAAAGATAGACTTGAAACACCACCCCCTGGTGATATATATGCGTGATCCAAATACCGTGAGGAAGGACCCATAGACAAAGATGAGCACAATGCGAAACCGCCTCAAGAGCATGATAGCCGAGGCGATAAAGCCTCTTCTGGAGGGGCAGGAAAATCAGGCACAGATCGTCGTCGAACTCGATATCCCAAAGCATGCCGGACACGGGGATTACGCTACCAACATAGCCATGGGGTTGACCAGGGTTCTCAAACGGAATCCGAGGGAAATCGCTTCCCAGATTCTGGCCGGTCTCGATGACTCAGACGGAATAATTCAGAAAACCGAAATTGCCGGTCCGGGTTTCATCAATTTCTTCATCAAGCCCACCGCCTGGTATGGGATCATCCGTGAAATCCTCCAGGAGCCGGACCGCTACGGCAGGCAGGATCTCGGGGAAGGCGGAAAAATCCAGGTCGAATTCGTCAGTGCGAACCCGACGGGACCGCTTCATATCGGGCATGGAAGAGGCGCCGCAATAGGCGATGTGCTCGCAAACATCCTCCAGGCCTGCGGCTACGACGTGCAGCGGGAGTACTACATAAACGATGCCGGCAACCAGATGGAAACGCTGGGCCGGAGCCTGTACTACCGTTATCAGCAGGAACTCGGAGAGGAAATCGAGTTTCCCGACAATCACTATCGCGGCGAATACATGCGGGAACTCGCAAGGGACCTGATACGCGAAGAGGGTGAGAAATTCCGGAAGGCGCCTCTGGAGGAAGTGGTCACTTTTTTCACGTCCTACGCAGGAGACCATATCCTCGCCGGAATAAAGGACGACCTGGATGTATTCGGGGTCCACTTCGACCGCTGGTACAGCGAGCGGGAGCTGCACAACCGGGACGCCATCCGGAAAACAATCGAGTATCTAAAGGACCGGGGATACATCTATGAGTCGGAGGGGGCGGTCTGGTTCAGGAGTACCGCTTTCGGCGACGAAAAAGATCGGGTCGTGATCCGTGCAAACGGGGCCAGTACATACTTCGCTGCAGATCTCGCGTATCACCTGGACAAGTTCGAGCGCGGTTTCCAGTCCGTGGTCGATATCTGGGGCGCGGACCACCACGGGTATATCGACAGGATGAAGGCCGGGGTCCAGGCGCTCGGGCAGGGAAAAGACGATCTCCGTGTCGTGCTCGTTCAGCTGGTAAACCTGCTGCGAGGGGGGCAGCCCGTCGCAATGAGTACCCGCGGGGGCGAATTCGTCACTCTCCGCGAGGTCACGGATGAAGTAGGCAAGGATGCGACGCGATTTATTTTCCTGACCCGCAGGACGGACAGCCCTCTCGATTTCGACCTCGAAGTTGCCAAAGCGCAGAGCAACGACAATCCCGTCTTCTACGTGCAGTACGCTCATGCACGGCTTTGCAGCATCTTCGAAGTGGCCGGGGAGCGTGGAATCAAGTTCGACGCGCAAGCGGCGGGCGATGAGAAATTGAATCTCTTGCAAGTCCCCCAGGAATTCGAGATAATGAAGATGCTCGGTGAATATCCGGAAATGCTTTCGGAGTGCGCGAAGTCACTTGAGCCTCATTATATCCCTTACTACCTGCACCAACTGGTGTCGCTATTCCACAGCTATTACCATGACAACCGCATATTGAGCGACGACTCCGAACTGACCGGAGCCCGCCTCTGCCTTGCGGCTGCAATAAGGGATGTGATCAGTAATGCCCTGGGGTTGCTCGGTGTTGCCGCCCCCCAGAAGATGTAGACCTGCCAATCAGGAGGACGGCTGATGACTCGCCCGAAACTGGTCGTAATCAACTCCGATCAGTCCGAACAATCCCGCGGCTCGCGGGACGGCAGGAAGTACCGTTTCGAATTGAGCAGAAAAAGGCTCGTCTTCTACGTCTTCAGCATGGTTTTTTCCCTTTGCTTCATGTTCGTGCTCGGAATTCTGGCGGGCAGGGGAATTGCCTTGGTCAGCGCGGAAGATTACTCGTTCAGGGCGGAGTTCATGCGTTTCCTCGGCCTTGGCAAACCGACCGGTCAGCCCGGACAGAATGCTGCGGAATCCTGGGGAGACCCCAGGAAGATGCTCGAATCGCTTAACTACTACGAAGACCTGACGCAGAAGGGCGGCGGAAATCCCGCTGCTCCCGCGCCGCCCATGCCGGTAGTCGAGCCGTACCGCCCGGCCGCCGATCCGACGAAAGAACCTGTCCGGAACGCGAAGCGGAATACTCCACCCGCACAGCCTCAACCGGCTTCCGCAACTCCCGAGAAGGCCTCCGCTCCCGAACCCGATAAAACGGCGAAAGCCGCGCCGCCTCCTGTCAATGTGCAGGGCGAACAGTACACGCTCCTTGTAGCTTCTCTGAAGGACCCCGAAAACGCCCAGCGCATGGTGGACCAGCTGAAGGGGAAAGGATACGCTCCCCGCATCGAGGCCCTCGATCTGAATGGGGGTGGGCGGTGGAGCCGGGTGCTCGTGGGGACCTTCCAGACACGGGACGCAGCAATCAAATTCGCCGCCGATTTCAACAAGAAAGAAAACATGGAAGGGCTCGTCATTCGCGAGCCGAATTAAGAACTTGCCCCAGGTTTATCGGAAAGTGCCGGAAGTACCGGATCCTCTTCAAGCCGAGGTTTAGCTTGGCTCAGCAACTGCTCGTAAGCTTTTTCCCCTCACCAGTATTAACGTTTTGGATTTTGGCCGAACGGCATCTTTTTCCAGAAACCTCAGCATTTCATTTGTCCGGCTTCACCGGGGCTTGGCGGAACCGGCTCGATTGTGGGAAATTCTCGAATCCAAACAGTTCATCGACCTGAAAAGGGGAGAAGATGCTACCCAAGCACAAAGGCCTCTATTTTCTGCCGTTCGCGTTTTTGCTTATTCCTCTTGCCGCCGCCGCGCAGCAAAAGCCCAGTCTGTGGAAGATTGTCGATGAACTGCAGTCGAAGCAATTCGTAGACCTGACGCACTCGTTCCAGCCCGGCATCCCTCACTGGCCCGGGTTTGACGATGAGGAGCGGATTACCAGCTACTATTACGACGAGGGAATCGGCAAGAACGGTTCCGGTTTCCTGGCTCATCGCTACAGCATCCCGGGGCAATGGGGCACTCATGTCGATCCGCCTGCCCATTTCATAAAAGGAAAACGATTCGTTGACGATATTCCAGTCAAAGAAATGATTCTCCCCATGGTGATAATAGACGTCGCCAAAAAGGTTGAGCAGAGCCCGGACTATCAGGTTTCAATGAACGACGTACAGGCGTGGGAAGCGAAATACGGCCAAATCCCGGCAAATTCCTTTGTCGCACTGAGAACGGACTGGTCGAAGAGATGGCCGGACAAGGAAAAGATGCGCAATGCCGACAGCAGCGGAGTCGCCCATTATCCGGGCTGGAGCCAACCCGTTTTGACATACCTCTATGAAAAGCGAGGCATAACCGCCTCGGGTCACGAAACAACGGACACCGATCCCGGCGTCGCGACCAGCAAGGGCGATTATTCACTCGAAACTTATGTTCTCTCTCAGAATAAATTCCAGATCGAACTGCTCGCCAATTTGGACAAGGTCCCGGAGTACGGTGCAATTGCCGTAGCGACATTCCCTAAACCCTGGAAAGGCTCAGGGTTCCCGGCG
The DNA here is from genome assembly GCA_023416335.1 of Pseudomonadota bacterium. The sequence goes on from JAEZHY010000039.1 coordinate 34,525, forward strand.
CGGGTGTTTGCAGTTGTCCCGTGATATGGAACTACCGTATAAGAGCTTAACGTGGGGCGCAAGGCAAGCTGCTCAAGCCATATAAGATAGCACATGGATGGAACGAGGCCATGGAAGGACAACCATTACTTCAAAAGTGGCTTTGTCGGGCCGATGGTTAAAGAATTCCGCTAATTCAAGAATCGTTATCGTTCGATTATAAATGGAAGTATGACTATCATCGATACGGAGAATTTTGGGATGTGGTCTCCTTTCAGCTTGTTATCCCAGTACGAAAACCGGATGAACGGATTCGTTAAATTCTCCGTGGTCCTTGCCGGTTATGTCTTTTCGCTGCTCGCGGCGTTCCTTGTATGCTACCTTCGAGAGCTTCAGTTCCAACGGGATGGTGTCGACACGTCAGGGGGCATGTATGCATGGGGCGACCTGATCACTTTCTCCATGGTGTTCGGCCCGCCTGCGCTCCTGACCACCGGAGCGGCACTTTACTTTTTGCGGCGCTCACAGAAGTTCTGGACTGCGATCTCGATATCGTCGTTGCCGATCGCTTTTACAGGTCTTGCCTCTTTGCTTCTCGCCGCAGTGGTTATGGGGGGCCGACAGTCGATCCCGGGTGATTTGGCGTTTCTCGGCATTCTCCGTATGTATCCGGCGCCCATGCTTTTCTCCGCCTTCGTTTTCTGCGCGTTCCTTGCGCCATCCCGGCATTATCGCAGGCTGCTGTTAGGGGCGGCCGCGATCGAGATGCCTGCCGCCCTCTGTTGCTCCTATTTCATCGCCTCGCCGTTTGTCTGGGTTATTTGGCACGGCATTTCCAATATGCTCGGGTGGTCCTCCTGGTAGCCGCCATCCGGTTCGCTTGACAATCATGCCCGTAACCCATAACAGATTTATGGGTATTGGGAATATTTCTCAAGCTAGTGGCTTTTACTTGACACGAATATTCGAAACCCATAAAGTTCTTATGTGTTTCTAGCTATTTTGTCAAAAGAGGCAGAGATGAAGCACAATGGATTCTTCGAAGTGCATCCTGTGTTCACTGTGGATGAGTTCGCCCGATATCTCATGATACTTGGGGAAGGGGGGGCAAGGACTCAAGAATCTATCCTGGCCTATTACAGGAAGACGGGACGTATCGTCAGCGTACGCCGCGGATTGTATGCAGTTATTCCTCCGGGGAGAGCCCGGGATTCCTACCCGGTTGATCATTTCCTGATCGCGGCGAAGCTGACCGATGACGCAGTTGTGTCGTATCATACCGCCCTTGAGTTCCATGGGCGGGCTTATTCGGTCCAGGAATACTTTACCTACTCGTCAGCTCATCCGCCGAGCCCTCTCACATTTCGTTCCAAGCTCTTCCGGGGGACTAAATTTCCGGAGGCTCTCGCACGGGTTGGGAAAGAAGGATTCGGTGTACTGGCTACCGAAAGAGCAGGCTTGGCAATCAGAGTGACCAGTCTGGAGCGCACCTTTGTGGATGTTTTGAATCGTCCAGACCTTTCAGGAGGTTGGGAGGAGATTTGGAGATCGCTTGAGTCCATTGAATTTTTCGATCTCGAAGAAGTCGTCGAGTATGTGCTTTTACTTAGGAATGCGACGACGGCGGCGAAAGTGGGATTCTTCCTCGAGCAACATCGTGAACCTCTGATGGTTGAAAATCGCCATCTCGAATCTCTTAAAAAGCTTCGGCCACAACAGCCTCATTACCTGGATCGCGCCACGCGAGAACCCGGACGCCTCGAACCCGAATGGAACCTGATAGTCCCCCCGGAAATACATGATCGAACGTGGGGAGAAATTCTGTGAAGATTTCTCTCCAGAAGTTAGTTGCCGAGGCACAAACAACCGGATTCAGACCGGAGATCCTCGAGAAGGTTGCTCACCTGCTTCTGTTGCTGAACGCAATTCAAAGTCATCCTTTCTTGAAGGGCAAGCTGGCCCTCAAAGGGGGAACGGCTCTCAATCTTTTTGTTTTGGAAATCCCCAGGCTGTCGGTAGACATCGATCTGAACTACATCGGAGCCGAAGACAAAGAAACGATGCTTGCTGAGCGGCCGAAGCTGGAGCAAACGATTCAGGCTGCATTTGAACGTAGTGGCTTTACCGTTAGGCGGATACCTGACGGACATGATCATGCTGGAGGCAAATGGTCGCTTCGCTATGAAAGCGCGCTTGGCCAGACCGGCAATCTTGAGGTCGACTTGAATTTCATGTTCCGCGTTCCACTATGGCCCATTGTTGCCCGCGATTCTCTCGAGATAGGGGTATGGAGGGCGACTGAAATCCCGATGCTCAATTACCACGAGCTAGCGGCGGGAAAACTTGCGGCGCTGTTGTCACGCAGACAGGCAAGAGATCTGTTCGACAGCCATCGTATTCTCCAGATGGACAATCTGGATTCCGAACTGCTTCGTATAGGTTTTGTTGTTTATGGAGCCATGAACCGCAAGGACTGGCGAACTGTTTCCGTCAATGATGTGAATTTTGGGGCAACTGAGTTGACCAGTCAGTTAACACCAACCCTGCGCAGACATACTGCGGGAGCCAAAGCGGCATCGCTTGAGTTCGGAAAGCGTCTGGTGGACGAATGCCGAGACCGCCTTTCCGTATTATTGCCCCTTAGAGACACTGAGCGAGAGTTCCTTGACCTGCTGCTTGATAAAGGGGTGATTGAACCTTCAAGCCTTACCTCGGATGAGGGTCTACAGCGGGCTATACAGAGACAACCGCTTCTCGAATGAAAGCGTTCAATGTCCGAAAGCACCGGGGATTGGTTTAATCCCGTTTCAACCCTACGCTAAATAGCCCTGTTGGGTAAAATGCTTTCGAAAGCAGAACAAATGGGCCGGAATGAATCCGGCCCATTTTTCTTTCCGTCAGCTGAGCCGATAGGAACATCCCGGCCGACTCTATACCTGGAACCTGTTTCCTGCCTCAGCTGAGGGATTTCTGTTCGACGGTTCCGATTACGTTCTAATGTGGTCTAGAAATCGAAATCCTTTTCATCCAGCGGGATAATCTGCTCCGGAGTTCTGCGAGCTGTGTGTTTGTAAGGAGCGGTTTTCCCGTCCGCGTTCCCGGGCAGGCCCGGTCGCTCCTGCCGGACGGCTCGGGACAAGGCGAGCTTTCCTTTCTCCTGGGTCGGTTTCCGGTCGGAATCTTTTTCGCCTTTCTTCAAGCGGCCGTTGCGGCCGACCATCTTTTCCAGTTCAATAACGAAGGTTTTCATCTGGTCGGCCTGGGCGTTCAACTGCTCGGCAGCAGACGCCGATTCTTCCGCATTGGCGGCGTTATGCTGGACGACCTGGTCCATCTCGTTTACGGATTTGCTGATCTGCTCGATCCCCTGGGCCTGTTCGCTGGATGCCGCGGCAATCTCACCCACCAACTCGGCCATCTTTGAGGCGCCGTCCACCACCCTGGAGAACCCATGACTCGTCTTTTCCACCACCGCGGATCCGTCATTGATCCTGGCAACGGTCGACTGAATCAGATCGGAGGTGTTCCTGGCGGCTTCCGCTGCACGGATTGCAAGGTTGCGCACCTCGTCCGCAACAACCGCGAACCCGGCCCCGGCCTCTCCCGCCCTTGCGGCTTCGACTGCGGCGTTCAGGGCCAGCAGGTTCGTCTGAAAGGCAATCTCGTCTATTGTCTTGACGATCTTCGACGTTTCCACGCTCGCTCGTGATATTTCGTCCATTGACCCCATGAGCTGTGTCATGGAGTCGCCGGCTTCGGTTATGGTGTTTTTCGTTTCGCCCATGAGCCGGTTGGCCTGATTTGCGTTATCGGCATTCTGTTTCGTCATGGAAGCCATTTCTTCGAGAGCCGATGAAGTCTCTTCAATAGCCGCGGCCTGCTGAGAGGCCCCCTCTGCCAGTTGCCGGCTCGTATCGGAAATCACCCCGGATGCGCCCGCTACCTGCTCGGCTCCGTTCAGAAGGCCTCCGATTACGCCCTTGAGATATCGTGTTATGGCCCAGGTCAGAAGCGACGATAGAATTATCCCGGCAAGGAGGGCCAAGCCTGAGACGCTCAGAATGATCATCCTGGCGTATCTCGTGCTTCGGCTCATATCGCTTGCAAATTCGAGTCTCGCCTTGTCACAGATTTCCTGAACAGCCCGGGCCGAATCGACCATGGTCGAGTCAGCAGCTTTTTTCTGGTCCGCCAGGCTTGCGTATTTTGCAAAGCTCTGGGAGTAGGCCTGAACGGAAGCGATCACCTTGTCGGTCTGGTCCAGATTGACCTGCTGTTTGAACCGCGACCGCAAATCTTTGCTGATTTCCAGGATTTTTGCTATACGCGACTCCACTTCGACCCTGTGTTTCTTGTCTCCGGAAACCGCGAATTCTTTCTCAAAACCCCTGACTTCGAGAAACCATTTCGCAATACGGTTTGCGTCTTCCATTTTGGTTTTCTTGTCCGAAATTGCGCCTTCGGATCCTCCCTCACCGGCGTATTTCAGCAACTCGTCGAGTTGGTTCTTCTGATCGGTGAGGATGGAATCGGTCTCCTTAAGCGCGGCCAGAGACCTTGCTTCCATCTCGACCACAACGGCATCCTGGGCCTTTTTGCCGTCCACGTAGGAATGAAAGGCACCGGCGTATTTCCCGAGTTCGCCCAGGGCTCTTTGCAGGCCCTCTTTTTCCGTTTCCGAATCGCTCTGCCTTATGGCCTTTTCAGCGCGATTCCGGAAGTCCGCGACCATGTCGTCGACTTTCTGGGCGTAGCTTGCATCGGTTCGAATAATGAAATTCTTTTCGTGGCGACGGGCCTCGAGGATCATCTTCACCAGATCTTCCGAGACTTCCGCTTTCTGCCACATGCCGGCGACAACGGTCATCGCTTTTAGCCCCGCGCATGAAATGATTGCGAGGAGCACAAGGAGTATTCCAAATCCGCCGAAAATCTTGGTGCCGAGTTTCTGGTTAAGGAGCTTTTGCAGCATGAGGGGGGGTCCTTTTGTGCGGTTAAAGGTGTACAGCTGCCGGGTTAAATCACGATCTGAAACCTGAACACGTACCTGTCGCGGAAATTGAGACGCAGATCTGCCATTCCTCTTTCCATTACAGTAGGTACGGAAGAATTGTGTCCGATCTTTAGGGGAAATTAAGAAAACTCTGACACGGACTGGATGGTTTTGCGGCGCAGGAACGCGAAAATTGAGGAGTGGGACTTTCAAGGCGGAACTTGGGATTTGAGACGATCAGCCTTTTGCCGACGCCCGGTCCAGAAGCTCCCTGGCGTGCTCGCGCGCCTTCTGGGAAATGGAGACCCCGCCGAGCATGCGGGCAAGCTCCTCGGAGCGCTCCCCGTCCGACAGCATCCGGATGCCGGTCACGGTTTCGTCCCCCGAGGCTTCTTTTCTGACGAGATAGTGCCACTGGCCGTAACAGGCGATTTGAGGGAGGTGGGTTATGCAGATGACCTGGTGGCGTGCGGCCAGATTCTTTATTTGAAGGCCGACCAGGTCGGCTGTACGACCGCCGATTCCCGTATCGACTTCATCGAAGATCAGGGTCTCGGCTTCGCCTTTTCGGCTGAGCAGGCTTTTGAGCGCAAGAAGAATTCTCGACAGCTCGCCGCCGGAAGCAATCTTTGCCAGCGGCTTCAGTCCTTCTCCGGGGTTGGCGGAGAGAAGGAACTCTATACGATCTATCCCTGTCGGAGAGAACGCGGTCTCTTCTTCGGATTCTTCGAAACTGACCGCAAAACGGGCACGCGGCATATCCAGCTGAGCGAGATTGCCCGCCACCTCGCCGGACAGCAAGTCGGCCGCTTTTCTGCGTCTGGATGAAAGGTCGCGCGCTTTTTCGAGGTATGCGCCGCGGAGTGTTTGAAGTTCTTGCTCGATCTCTTCCAGCCGGGCTCCGGATTCTTCCTCGCCACCGGCTTCCTCCCGAAGCTCTTCGAGCCTTGCAAGCATCTCGGTTACGCTTTTCCCGTACTTTTTGCCGAGCCTTCCTATCAGCGCAAGCCGCTCCTCGACTCTCGCGAGCCTTCCCGGGTCGAAAACAATGCGGCCCGAGTACTGCTGGAGCAAATGGGAGAGTTCTTTCAAATTGATTCGGCTCTGTTCGAGAAATTCGGCCAGGTGCTGCTGAGAGGAATCTACCCGGATAATGGCGGTGAGTTCTTTTTCGACCTCGGTAAGCCGCTCCAGGACAGCGCCCTTTTCGGAGTAGAGAGTCCCGACCGCTCTTTGCGAGGCCTCGGCCAGGATCGCCGCATGTTTCAGGATTTCGCGCTCTCGTCCGAGTTCCAGGTCTTCATCCGGCTGGAGCCCCGCGGATTCGAGTTCCCGGATCTGAAAGCGGATGAAATCCATCTGCGCGGCCTTTTGTTCCCTCGCCCTTCGCATTCGGGCAAGTTCATCCTTCTTCGCCTGCCGTATCGAGAAGATTTCTTTGACCTCGGCGCAGAGTCCTTCGAGTTCTCCGAACGCATCGAGCAGTCCGAGATGGTTCTGAGGATCCAGCAACAGCTGGTGTTCGTGCTGACCGGAGATCGAAATGAGAAGGGGAGAAAGCTGCTGAAGCTGCTGCAGAGATGCGGCCTGGTCGTTTAAGAAGACGCGGTTGCGTCCGTTTCTGTTGATGCTCCGCCTGACAATGAGTTCAGGCCCGGAGTCTATTCCCCATTCCTGTAGATATTCGCGGCACAGTCCGCCTGCCGGCAGCGACAGGATTGCCTCGACGCTCGCCTCCGCCGCCCCGGTACGAATCATCTCCTGCGATGCGCGGCTCCCGAGTATCAGGTTCACCGCGTCGACCAGGATCGATTTCCCGGCGCCAGTTTCACCGGAAAGGACGTTGAATCCAGGTTGGAAGCGGATCTGCAGGTCCCGGATTATCGCGAAATTATGAATCGCCAGTTCGGTCAGCACTTCTGAAATTCCCTTTTTTGAAAGTGCCTGATTCTATCAACAAAAAAGGGAAAGGGACAAACTTAAAGAGACATGTCAGAGGAACTGCTGCCGATCGAGAAATTTCCGTGGGATTAGCGCAAAAGGACAAACGGGGGGACTCGCCCGTGGAGCGGCAGAGTTATGTAGCGAAACCATCCGGTCTGCCGGGATGGGGTTCCCAAGCCGGAGCTTGGGAACCAGCGGACCAAACAGTGTTCTTAAAAGCAACACGAATTGATGATGCCGAGCCGATTTGGCTCTTCACTGTCGGAAAGAAAACCATCAGACCGTCCAGCTGTATTCAGCCTTCATGGTCCCAGGGTTGGAACATTCGATCAGACCTTGAAGTAGGCTTTCTTGTTTGCGCCACAGACGGGGCAAACGTCGGGACAATTTGCTTCGGCCGTGTGGCCGCACACCTTGCAGATCCAGTAGTCCTGGACGGGGAATTTGTCAGGGTCGGCCAATGCCTTCTTGTACAACTGGGAATGGAGTTCTTCCACCTTGTTGGCGTATGTGAAGCCGAGTTCTGCGGATTTGTTCCCTTCCTCTTTGGCGTCGGCAATCATCTGAGGATACATTTTGGTGTACTCGTGGGTTTCGCCGGCTATGGCATCCTCGATGTTTTCTTTTGTGGCCTTTACCTTTCCCGCTGTCCGAAGATGCTTTATCGCATGAACCGTTTCCGCCTCGGCAATGGCGCGGAACAACTTGGCAACGCCGTGCAGGAACTCGTCTTCCGCCCTCTGGGCATATGCGAGATATCTTCTGTTAGCCTGGGATTCGCCTGCGAAAGCATCCATGAGATCTTTTTCCGTTTTGGACATTTTTTCTCCTCCTTTGTCCGAGAGCAACACATGCGGCGGCGGGCACATCTTCCCGGTTGCAATCCTGCCTGCAAAAACGCCTCAAATACCGATTCCGGATCCCCACAACGAAATCGGGCCAAAGATGATATTGAAACTTTTCTTAAAGTCTAATGAAGCTAAGTACTCTCATTCCAAATTTACAGGGACAAACAGTCAATTTCCCCCATTGGCAGTTCGGGGGCTGTAATCCAAATGGAGACAAAGCTCCTGGGAAGGCTGGAAGATTTTGGGTATGTACTAGTCGCTCTCCAAAACCTTCTCAACTTCTCCTCTTGCGCTTCGTGCCCGAATTCGAGAATCCAGGCTACCCGTCTAAATTTGCATTTACAAATCAACGCGGACTCACGATCCTCGTATTCACTGCTCACTGCTATTTTTGTTTGACCCTGTTCAAGAAAAGTGTAATCCTTTCAAAACCGGTCCTGCTTTTGGGGGACCGGGATCGAATTCAGGCCGCCCGCGTGTCGCTTCTTTTTCCCTGTAGAGGCCGCCAGACTCTCCCCGATCCAATCCGTTCATGGAATGCGGCTGAAATTTCGTGCCTGTTTCGATCTGTTCCTGTTCATTCCCATTTTCCGAATTCACCTGCTCGATTGTGTTACCGGCTGCATCGGCGCTCCTGCCCTAGCCTTACTGTGAGTGCCGACGCGCATACCCGAACTTGCAACAGGCATGTACCCGTTCCTGCCGGCGCCGCCGGCGGCACCCATTCCTTTTCTTGACCACGAAGATCATAGGAGGTTTTCATGTCGGCTTTCCATCCAGGGATGACCCGCGAACTTCAAGTCGTATCCACCCCCGAGGACTCCGCTCGCCGATTTTACCCCCATCTGCCCGACGTATTCGCCACTCCATGCCTCGGCGGACTCATGGAACGCGTCTCGGCGGAACTCATCAACGAGCAGCTCAGCCCGGGCGAACAGTCCGTGGGAATCTCGATGGATCTCAAACACACTGCCGCCACCCCCCTGGGCATGACCATCCGTGTGAAGACCGAAGTAGTCGCAGTAGAGGGGAAAAAGCTCACCTTCAAGCTCGAAGCCTTCGATGAAGTGGAGAAGATCGGGGAGGCCGTCCACGAACGCTTCATCATTCAGGCGGATAAGTTCAACGCCAGGGTTATGCAGAAAGCAATGAAGAAGGGTTAGATAAACCCAGGCTTTAAGGGGGTTGTTTCCCCAGGGAGATGGCTCATGAGTTCGAATCTCGAGTTTCTTTTCAAACCGTCGAGCATCGCCGTAATAGGTGCATCCGAAAATCCGGGCAAATACGGCCACGAAATTTTGAAAAACCTCGTGCAGGGCGGTTATCCGGGTACGCTCTATCCGATTAACCCGAAGGCTGAGAGCATTCTTGGCGTCAGCTGTTTCAAGAGCATCAGAGAGATCCCCGCGCAGGTCGATCTCGCCGTGGTAGTCATACCCGCACGGGTTGTGGCGGATGCCATACGGGAATGCGGCGAATGCGGAGTAAAAGGGGCGATCGTGATCTCCGGCGGCTTCAGCGAAGCCGGCCAGGAGGGGGCGGAGCTTCAGAAAAAGCTCGCCGAAGTTGCTGCCGAATACGGTGTCCGCGTGGTCGGCCCGAACTGCCAGGGGATAAACAATCCGTATCATCCAATGTGCGCCACCTGGCCGCTTCTAACCCGCAAGGGACGCGTTGCGGTAATCAGCCAAAGCGGAACGGTGGGAGCCGCAATGCTGGACTGGTTCTCGGAAGAGGAACTCGGGGTTTCGGGATTTGCAGGGCTGGGCAACCGTGCGGATATAAACGAAGTGGATCTCATCGAGCATTACGAAGCCGATCCCAATACCAAGGTGATAGCCGCGTACATTGAAGGGATAAAAGATCCGGTCCGGTTCCAGAAAACGCTTCAGTCCATGACGAAGCCGCTGGTGATGCTCAAATCGGGGCGCACCCCGCGAGGGCGAATCGCCGCGGAATCGCATACGAAATCCCTTGCAGGAGCGGACGCGATCTATTCCTCGCTGCTCAAACGCTATGGGATATGCCGGGCGGAAAGTTTCGAAGAGCTGTACGATTTTTCCAAGGCGTTCGCCTACCTTAAACCGCCTTCGGGAAACAGGATCGTTTTCATTACCACCTCGGGTGGAGCCGCCATTCTGGCAACCGATGCCGCGGAAAGGGAGGGCATCGAAACTGCGCCGCTCCCCAAAGAACTTGCCGACTCGCTTCAAGGAATCGTCCCGGGGCATGCGATCCGGTCTAACCCGCTCGATCTGACCGGCGACGCCACTTCGCGGATGTTCAAGGAAGTAATCGACAGGGCACGGCCTTTCTATGACACCCTGGGGGTCATCTTCGGCGATCCCATCCCTGATGCCGCCGAAGCGGTCACGCCGGACGCAAACGAACTCCTGATCTTCCTTGGCGGTGCCGAAGTCGAAAGAACCGAGAAGCTGAAAATGCACCGCAAGGGAATTCCCGTCTTTCCGACTCCGGAGAGGGCTATTCGGGCGCTCGCTCAACTTATCCCGCCCGACAGGAAGGGCCAAAAAGCGGGGTTTACCCATCCGTCCGCAACCGGCCGGTCTCAGATGGCTCCCTACGAGAGTTTTGAGTTTCTCGAGTCCAAAGGGTTCGACTGCATCCTGACCCGCGCGGCCGACAGCCCCGGAAAAGCGGTCCACCTGGCCCATCGCATGGGTTTCCCGGTCGCTCTGAAGGTCAATTCGCCGGATGTTCTGCACAAATCCGACTGCGGAGGGGTTCGGCTGAATATCCAGACGGCTCAGCAGTTGCGAGCGGCTTACGTGCAGATGATGAAGGATGTCCGGAAAAGCTTTCCCGAGGCGCGGATTCCCGGTGGGGTAATAAGTGCGATGGCCGCGCCCGGGCTTGAACTCCTGCTCGGGATGAACCGTGATCTGCAGTTCGGTCCGGTGATCATGTTCGGTCTCGGAGGAGTGACAGTTGAATTGCTCCGCGACGTCTCGATGCGCCTGCTCCCGCTAACGCGAGCCGATGCCGCCGCCATGCTCGGAGAGATCCGGGGTGCGGCACTGCTGAAAGGATTCCGGGGGCAGCCGGCAATCGATGAAAGTGCTGTCGTGGATGGCCTGCTTCGCCTGGCTGCAATTGCAGAGGAGCATCCCGAGATCGTCGAAATCGACTTGAACCCGGTGATTGCATATCCCGAGGGCATGCTGGTTGTAGATGCGAGGATTATCAAAGAGTAGCGGTAGAACGGTGGGTACGACAAGGCCCATATCGTTGCTTCAAGCCGTCAGCAACCCAGGGCCGGTTTTTAAGTTACGGCGCGGTTTCCTGACCGCGTCGGCTCCAGTTGAAAGCGGCGGCACGGTCAGGAAACCGTGCCGCAACTTGTCAATGATGCTGCAATTATGAAATCATACCAGCATGCCGCGGCCGCCCCGATGATTTGGGCACAGCTTGTTCCGGCCGGGCTCTCAGCGGATTGGCGGGAAGCAATGCTGTTGCGTTTTTGCCTCAGCATGGCAAGTATGCAGCTTCGATATCAGTTTGTGAGAAATCGCTTCCTTTGAAAAGAAGGGGTTCGCCGGCAAGCTTTGCAAGGGCATATGAACAACAGTCTCCGATATTGAGTCCCGCAGGATGCCGCCCCTTGCCATACTTTCTCCATGCGGTCCGCGCAATTTCGATTTGTTCGGCGGTCAGCGGCACGATTTCTATTCCTGCCCTATGAAGCAGAAGATCCAACTCACGTCCGCCGGACTCACCTTTTCTTGCCTCTATCACTATCCCTGCCTCAAGGGCGCTGAATGCGCTGACAAGCCTGTTGGGGTCTTCGTCTATTACCGGGACAAAGACCTCGGCTTCCGGTTCTCCCAGAAGAATAGCGACCAAGGCGGAAGAATCGATGACCATTATCGAGGGAGTCCCCTTTCATCATAGTCGAGAATTTCGTCCGCACTGCGTTTGTCCACATCCGGCAGTGCACTGCATCTACGGGATATCTCAAGGATTTCTTCAGCAACGCTGTTGGCGGTCCGGCGTCCTTTTAGACGTTGGAGACGCTCCTCAAGGGCGCGGATGATCGCTTCCGTGAGGCTCTCCCCGGTTTCGGCCGCGACTTGGCGGGCAAGCTTTTCAGCCAGCGGATTCCTGATGCTCAATGCCATACGATACTCCTCGCGTGTATTGAATATGCCATAAAGTATATACACGGTTGGGGGGCGACTCAAGATGAAAAATCGCAATTGCCGTTACCGACCGGGAGCGCTTCAAGACCCTCGGAAACGGCATAGTGCCGGCCGGGCAACCCCGACTCGTTTCGGGATGCCCTTCTTCTTGTAATTAGACCGATAATGATTACTCTCCTTTTTACATATATACGGAACGATGGGGTAATGTGTGTAGGTAGGACAAAATTATGCAAGGGGGCGGAAAATGGAAGACTTACCCGGCCGACATGCATGCACATGTGAGGGCAAGGAGTACGCCCACCAGGAAAAGGTGTGCCAGTCCTCGGCATGTTTTATCTGCAAGAACGGAAAATGGGAGATGGATAATAAGGTGTTTATCCTTTAATTTTCTCGCGAAAACAAACCAGGGTCACTGAGCCGGAAGTCGGAGGGATTTCCGGCTTCTTTATGTCCGGTCCACGTAAAAACTCTCCTTTGTGTTTCCGCGCAAGATTCTGAGATATCTGTGTATTATTATCTCGTAATCCCTGTCTCTTGTCCTCACTTCGATCCAGAGGGCAGACCTCTTGTGAACATACTTGATCGCGTTTTTCAGAAGATTCCGGAACACCGTCTTCCCGGCTTCAAAACTACCTGCATCTTCGGGAACTATCCCGGAGACTTCCAATATTCTCCATCCGCCTTGCCTGTGGTATGCCGATTAAATCGAGAAACGTCCGGCTTGCTCGAACCAGGCATGCGAACGCATGTTCCTTACCGTTTCGATAGATTCGGGACCGCTGTCGTTATACTCAGCGATTATTCTGTATACGCTTGATTCCGAGAGGCCGGTGTGTTTAGCAATTTCGGAAATCGGTCTCGGGTCGATCAATACATTGTAAATGACAAGCCACTTCTGAAACTTGAGGAAGCCTGCCGACATCTGCATTTTCATCTTGATTTCATCGACCGAAAGATGACCTGCGATAGTTGCTCCGCTCATTTTCCCCTCCAGATAATCATTTGGTACACTGTGACTTTCCTCTGGCAGCATCTATACTTTAAAAGGCCGGAAAAGATAAATAAGGTGATTCCCGTATAAAGGGAAAAATTGATGGTATTTTCCTTATCAAGGTCACGCAGGATTCGGGAAGGGCAAAGATACGGGCCCGACTATGAGTTTCCGGCTCCGTCGCACAGATTCAGGTTTTTCCCTTTCAGAGCAAAAGTAGTTTTGACTACATTGACAATTTCCTCGCTCTTCGCCACCCCTTTTGTGAAGAAGTGGCTCGCTCCGCTCTGGAATGCCGCCTCCCGATATTCAGGAATATCATAGCTGGTAAGTATGACCACATCGACATCGGAATTGGACTTCTTTATCTGCTTTGTCAGCTCGAGGCCGTTTCGGCCCGGCAATTTAATATCCATAAAGACGAGGTCCGGTTCCATTTTATCCAGAGCCGCCATAACTTCTTCTTCATTGGAGGCTTCCTCGATCGCAATCCCGGGGAACCTCAGTGTAAGCATATCCTTGAGGGATTGCCGGAAAGTGGAATTATCCTCAACAATTAAAACAAAGCACATTTTTCCCCCGACTGGCATCTTGCATTTTGAAATAATAGAAATAACTTACTGAAACCCCGGCTATAGAGGCGTTCAACATTCATCATCTTCGAGCAAGAGCCAAAAGACGTAAATGGGTTGTTCACAGTAATCAAAACGGGGTAAACACGGTATTTTCTTCGAAGGGGTAAACACGCTATTTTTGCGCCAAAAGGGACAGGGGCTGATGCCTGCAGCAGAAATCGCTACCACCTTTGGATGAATTTAATATATTAATGTTCAGCAGTTATATCTGTATCCACGGCATGTTCGGTTTTGGTATTTTCCCAATCTCATGAAGGTTTGACAAATGGGAGAGAAAAAAAGAGTTGTTATCGCCGAAGACCACACGATCCTGAGAGAAGGATTGCGCATGCTCCTGTCCTCCAACCCGGAACTCGAAGTGGTTGCAGAGGCGCAGGATGGCCTTGAGGCCATCCGAGCAGCCGAAACCCACAAGCCGGACCTTGTTCTGATGGATCTCTCGATGCCGAGAATGAACGGAATGGGAGCCATACAGGAAATCAAGAAGCAGGTTCCTGCGACAAAAATCCTCGTACTCACGGTTCACAAAACCGAAGAGTACATCCTGACTACCTTGAAAGCAGGAGCCGACGGCTACATACTCAAGGATGCAACTCACAGCGAACTCATGCTGGCAATAGAAAACATTTTTTCCGGGAAGAGCTATCTCAGCCCCGGAATTTCGGAAAAGGTGATAGAGGGATACCTCGAAGGGAGAAAGACCATCAAGTCTTCCACATCCTGGGATACCCTCACGCAACGGGAACGCGAGATCCTGAAAATGATAGCCGAGGGATATAAGAACAAGGATATCGCCGACTACCTCTGCATCAGTGCAAAGACGGTCGAAAAGCACCGCGCCAATCTTATGAAAAAACTCGATCTCCACAGTGCTTCCTCGCTGACTGCATTCGCGATGGAAAAAGGCCTGATCACCAAGTAAAATCTCAAAGCCTGCGTACTCACCGGGGGACGCAAATGTCCCCCATATACTTTTTCCAAAATAACATTAGACAAATTCCACTTCCGGCTTGAGACCCGTTGAGCTTGGTGCGTGTAGTTACGTCCTTTTTGAACGGGTTCGGCGAGACGGCAGAGTACGAGATCTCCCAAGCTCCGGGACTGTTGCCCAAATCATCGCGGCAGCCTCGAATGACCCGCAGGCCCAACCTCGCCATTCCGGCCTTTCTCTTCGATCAGGACAGTTTCACACCGGCAACCAGGCTTCCCGGGCAAAGTGATCGTGAATTCAAGACCTCAAAAACTGGATCCCGGCTCAAAAGCAGCGCCGGGATGACGGGATTGCGCGGCGCAGGGTGGGCACGGCAACACCCCTGATGCCCGCTTCCAGGCTTACAGTTTATTTTGCGGCAATGGGCAGGCGGATGGGCTTGGATGTTTGACAACTACCGCCGTGAAACGAGAAATATCCCCGTTTGAGCCAGAAGGTTGGGCAGATGATGCACCACTCGGCGCTCGTTAAGAAAGAAAGCCTTTTCTATTGTTATCCTCTTTTCGGAGCAATAGCGGATGAAATCCGAAATGCTGAGAAAATGCAGGTTCGGGGTTTCATACCAGTGGTAGGGGAGTGAAGGCGTGACGGGCGTTCTGCCGCGAAGAAAGAGTTGAAGCCTGGCATTGATGAAAGCGAAATTCGGAAAGCCCACGACCACTTTTTCCCCCACGCGCAGAGAGTCCTCGAGCACGGGTTCGAGGTGCCTCACCTGCTGGAGCGTCTGGTTGAGCATGACGTAATCGAAGGACCCGTCCATGTAGTCGGAAAGGCCGGTATCCAGGTCGCCGTGGATGACGTTCAAGCCTTTCGCGACGCACCTGTAAATCGCCTGCTCGTCCAGTTCGATTCCCTGCCCGCGCACTCCTTTGTCGCGGATGAGGGCATAGAGAAGGTCGCCGTCGCCGCATCCCAGGTCGAGTACTGAAGACTTCGGGGGGATCAGATCGACTATGATTTTATGATCGAGCCTGGCATCAGAGTTCATCGTCGACGATCACCTCGTATCCGTTAAAGACTTTCTTCAGGAAATGGCTGATGAGGTATGTTTCTTCTTCGACTTCGAGCAGAAAAGCATCGTGCCCGTATGTCGAGTCGATTTCACAGTAAGTGGTTTCCAAACCGGCGATTTTGCAGGCTTTGACGATCTCGTTTGATTGATATGCCGGGTAGAGCCAGTCCGATTTGAAGGCAATGACGAGCAGTTTGACGTCGAGACCGCGCAAAAGATTCTGCACCGGGACCTCGCACGCCGGGTCGAAGTCGTCCATCGCCTTGGTTATGTACAGGTAGGAGTTGGCATCGAACCGTTTTACGAAATTCTCTCCGTGATAATGCAGGTAGCCTTCCACTTCGTAATCCGGTGTGAACTTGAAAGGGGCACATTGTCCTTTTCTGTTCCTCCCGAACTTGCGGGCCATGGAGATATCGCTCATGTAGGTGATATGCCCTATCATCCGGGCGACGGAAAGCCCTCTGCCGGGCAACTGACCACCGTAATAGTTGCCTGAATTCCATTCCGGGTCGGCCATGATTGCCTGCCGCCCGACCTCGTTAAAAGCAATCTGCTGCGGTGAATGCTTCAGGGCGGTTGAAATCGGGATTGCGCTTCGAATCCGATGCGGATAGTGAATCAGCCATGCAAGCACCTGCATCCCACCCATTGAACCGCCCGCGACGCAGAGCAGCCGATCGATCCCAAGATGGTCCACCAGGCGTTCCTGGCAGGCGGTCATGTCCTTCATGGTAATCAGCGGGAAATCCAGCGCGTATGGCATTCCCGTGGCTGGATTGATGCTCTGCGGTCCTGTCGAACCTTTGCATCCCCCCAGGATGTTCGAGCAGATGACAAAATACTTGTCCGTATCGAATGCCTTGCCCGGTCCGATCATATCGTCCCACCAGCCCGGCTTGCGATCCCCTTCATGATATCCCGCCGCGTGGGCGTCTCCGGTCAGCGCATGCTGAATAAGGATCGCGTTCGTCCTGTCCCTGTTCAGCTTGCCGTAAGTCTCATATGCCAGGGTCACAGAAGGCAGCTTTTCGCCGCAATCGAGGGCAAAACCTCCCTCCGGGGCGAAAGTGAAGTACCTGGTTTCGACCGTTCCAATTCCTCTTTGCTGCAGCATCTGATGCTCCGGGGTATGCTCTGGTTCCAGTGCTATTCCTTGAAAAGCCATGTGGTAAGGTATCTTTCGCCGGTATCCGGCAAAACCGCTACTATCATTTTGCCGGCGTTTTCCGGCCTCTTCGCCACTTCGAGTGCCGCCCAGCAGGCCGCGCCGGACGAAATGCCCGCCAGGATGCCTTCCATCCTTGCAAGACGGCGTGCGGTATTTCCTGCGTCTTCGTCCTTGACGCGAATTACTTCATCTATGATTTCCCGGTTTAGCACCTGGGGTATGAAGTTTGCTCCTATCCCCTGAATTTTGTGGGGTCCCGGTTTGCCGCCGGAAAGGATCGGGGAGCTGTCCGGCTCGACCGCCACAGCCCGGAAATCCTTCTTGCGCTTTTTTATGACTTCCGCCACACCCGTCAGGGTTCCGCCGGTGCCGATTCCTGCAACCAGTATGTCCACCTTTCCGTCCGTGTCGTTCCAGATTTCCTCCGCCGTCGTTTTGCGATGAATTTCCGGATTGGCGGGATTGTTGAACTGCTGCAGGATGATGGCCTTCGGCAATTCATGTGTAAGTTCCTCGGCTTTCCTGACGGCGCCGTTCATGCCTTCGGGGCCGGGAGTGAGCACCAGTTCCGCCCCGAGGATTGAAAGCAACTGTCGGCGTTCGACGCTCATTGTATCCGGCATTGTCAAGATCAGCCGATATCCCCTCGAAGCCGCGACAAAGGCCAGTGCTATGCCGGTGTTCCCGCTCGTGGGCTCGATTATTACCGAGTCTTTCCCCAGCAGGCCTTTCCGTTCGGCATCCTCGATCATGGCTACACCGATCCGGTCCTTCACACTGGAAAGGGGATTGAAAGACTCGACTTTGACCAAAACCGTTGCGTCGATACCTTCGGCTAATCTGTTCAGTTTGACCAGAGGCGTCCTGCCGATTGTCTTCGTAATATCGCTGAATATGTTTGCCATCTTTTGATCCCTCGCTTAACACATTGGAAACGTCCGGGCCACAGATTTTCTCAGCCCGCAACCGGCCCATGCAGGGCGTGCTTTATTGTATTCCGAACTGCGTTTTCAGATTTCGTAGGTTGCCGCGTGCTCCTTCGATTTCTGCTGTTCGACCATGGTCTCGAGATCGAATGTCCCCAGGGTGTCCAGGATCCGGTCGGAGACCTGTGCCCAGATGTCGCGCATGAGACATTCGTCGGCGCGCCGACAGATTTTCGGCTGTCCGGTGCACTCGACCAGGCACATCGGTCCTTCGAGAACCAGCAGGATATCCTTCAAAGTAATTTCCCGGGGTTTTTTTCCCAGGGCATATCCGCCGCGGGATCCACGAACGGAGACGACCAGCCCCGCGTTCCTTAGCGGAGGAACTATGTTGGAGAGGTATTTCTCAGAGATCTCCTGCCGCGCAGCAATATCCTTGAGCGACACCGGGCCATGGCCTTCATGCATGGCCAGGTCGAGCATCATCCGGACCCCGTACCTTCCCCTGGTGGAAATTTTCATCGAACCCCCAATATCAATAATTCCCATTGAAATAGTGTGAATTTACTGCGTTCCGGCATCAGTGTCAAGAATCTTAAACGCCGCGCACAACCAGATTCGCGGGTTTCCACTCCTCGGACAAAATGGTAAGTTAAACTACGACTCATGTCTTGTCTTGTGAGAAACCGGAAAATCTTCCCCGCACTTTATCATGCTCATTCCGTTCCAGAAATAAATGAGTCGAAACTGCAAACCACAACAAACCCCGATCGAGTCGGGTTATCCAGGAGGAAATCCCATGCCGGCGGCATATATCCAGGCATTTGAAAGCGGGCGCCTGCAGGAGGCAATCGGACGTGCGAGACAATGGATGCGGAAATGTACCCTTTGTCCGCGCATGTGCCGGGTCGACAGGCAGGCGGATGAAAAAGGCTATTGCAGGACCGGGATCCTGCCGGTCGTTGCAAGCTACGGACCTCATTTCGGTGAAGAGCGGCCGCTGGTCGGAAGAGGAGGCTCGGGGACGATTTTTTTCTCCCATTGCAATCTCTTTTGCTCGTTTTGCCAGAATTATGAAATCAGCCACGGCGGTGAAGGAACCGCGATCACCCCCGGCGATCTTGCGGCAATAATGCTGGAACTACAGCAAAAGGGCTGCTGCAATATCAATTTTGTAACTCCGACTCACGTGATCGGAGCCATCCTGGAGGCGCTGCCGCTCGCCGTCGAACAGGGCCTGAGCGTGCCGCTCGTCTATAACTGTGGAGGATATGAACGTATCCCGGGATTAAAGCTTTTGAGCGGAATTGTCGATATCTATATGCCGGATTTCAAATTCTGGGATCCTGAAACCGCGCGGGACCTTTGCGATGCGCCTGACTACCCGGAGCGGGCCCGGGCAGGTCTGAAAGAAATGTACAGACAGGTTGGAGACCTCGTTTTCGACCGGAACGGTGTGGCGCAAAAAGGGTTGCTCGTTCGGCACCTGGTGATGCCGAACGGATCATCCGGGACCCCTGAAGTAATGGAATATATTGGGAAAGAAATTTCCGAGCGGACGTATGTCAATGTTATGGACCAGTACCATCCGTGCGGCGGCGCGTTTGCGAACGGAAGCATAAATCGCCGGATTTCTCCCGAGGAATTCGAGTCCGCGTTGGAATCAGCCCGAAGAGCGGGTCTAAGCAGACTCGACGACAGACATCGGCACTGGATCAGTATTGAGCTGTGATAACAATAGGATGAGGTCCTCTGAATGATCCCAGGTGCATAAAAATATTAAGGCATGATTGTTGCTTTCTTAAAGAAGCCGGGCCGTTTGTCCGAATTAAATGAGTGAATGGAAAAAAGGATTGTCACTTCCAATAACGAACCACTCGCGACGGGAGATAACTTGAGGAGAGTCCATGGCTAGAATTGACGCTTTTTTCAAACTTGTAAACGAGCAGAAGGCCTCCGACCTCCATCTCGTCTCGGGACAGCAACCGGTCCTCAGAATCCGCGGCGATCTCGAACGCGTAAAGTACAAAACTCTCGATGACAACGAACTCCGGTCGATGCTCTACGAGATCACTCCGGAGGACAAA
This sequence comes from Pseudomonadota bacterium, assembly GCA_023416335.1. Next base: position 54,265 of record JAEZHY010000039.1, read on the forward strand.
ATCAAGACTTTTGAAGAAACCGGTGATCTCGATTTCGCCTATGAAATTCCGGGACTTGCCCGTTACAGGGCCAATTTTTTCATGCAGAAGAACGGCATAGGCGCCGTGTTTCGTGAAATTCCGAGTGAAATCCTTTCCGTCGAGCAACTCGGCCTCCCTTCGGTCGTGAGCAGGCTGGCGCTTCTTCCCCGTGGAATCGTGGTCGTAACGGGTCCGACCGGAAGCGGCAAGTCGACCACCCTAGCCGCCGTCATCGACGAAGCGAACCGAAGGCGTAAAGACCACATCATCACGATCGAAGACCCGATAGAATTTGTCCATACGAGCAAGAACTGCGTGGTCAACCACAGGGAAATCGGCACCCACACGAAGGGTTTTTCCTCTGCACTTCGAGCGGCACTGCGTGAAGATCCCGACATCATTCTCGTCGGCGAAATGCGCGACCTCGAAACGATACGCCTTGCCATAGAAGCTGCGGCAACCGGCCATCTTGTCTTTTCGACCCTGCACACGACGAGCGCTGCCAAAACGGTCGACAGAATCATCGAAGTTTTCCCCACGGGCGAGCAGGCCCAGATCCGTTCGACACTTGCCGACGGCATCCGGGCAGTTGTTTCGCAGGCTCTTTTCAAGCGTATCGACGTAAAAGGGCGGATCGCCGTTCTTGAAATTCTTATCGCAACCCATGCCGTTCGCGCGATGATCCGTGAAGGCAAGACGCATCAGATCCCATCGGCCCTGCAGACCGGGAAAAAATATGGGATGCAGACCCTGGACGATGCTATCTCGGTACATCTTAAAGCCGGCCGCATCAGCGCAAACGAAGCTTATATGAAGTGCGTCGACAAGGAAAAATTCCGCGCCTACCTGACGGAGGCCCCCGAGGACTTCACCGAAGTATAGGCCGTTATTGCGAGATCTCGAAAGGATTTGTAAATGAGAAGGCCTGAGCTGGATGCATTACTGACCCAAATCCTGGATGAAAATCCCTCTGCTTCCGATATCAATTTTACGGTCGGCAAACCGCCTCAGGCGGAGGTGGACGGGCTCCTCAAACCTGCCTGCCCCGATTTCGAGATCCAGAAACTCACGCCGTTCCATACCGAGACGATAGCCCTTAACCTTGTCGGGACGGATCGACGCGGGATACAGCAACTCCTGGAAACCGGGTCCTGCGATATCTCTTACCACCTGCCCGGCCGGGCCAGATTCCGCGTAAACATTTTCTCGCAGCGCGGAACATACTCGATCGCCATGAGACAGCTTCCGACCAGGATCCCGACTGTCGATGACCTTCGCCTTCCGCCCGTGTTGAGGAAAATAGCCGATGAGAAGTTCGGGGTGGTTTTCGTTACGGGGGCGACCGGAAGCGGTAAGTCCACCTCGCTTGCAGCCGTACTGAACGAGATAAATTCCAGACACCCTTATCACGTGGTGACGCTCGAAGACCCCGTCGAATTCGTGCATCCCCAGCTCGAAGCCACCTTCAACCAGAGGGAACTGGGCCTGGATTTCGATTCCTTTGCGCATGGGCTGAGAGCGGCCCTCCGTCAGGCGCCCAAAGTCATTCTGGTCGGTGAGATGCGTGACCGGGAAACGGTCGAGATTGCGTTGAGCGCAGCGGAAACCGGCCACCTTGTGCTTTCGACCCTGCACACGATGGATGCCGGGCAGAGTATAAACAGAATTATCGGTATGTTCGAACTCGAAGAAGAACGGCTCGTCCGTATCAGGCTGGCCGACACCATGAAATGGGTCATTTCGCAAAGACTCCTGCCAAAAATTGGAGGGGGGCGTGTTGCCGCCCTGGAAATTATGGGGACGAGCCTGCGGGTAAAGGAATCCATCATCAATGGAGAATCCGAGGGAAAAACGTTCTACGAAATGATGCAGCAATCCGAGCCGTTCGGATGGATCACTTTCGACACATGCATCACCAGGCTCTACCAGGATGGTACGATAACCGAGGAGACCGCCCTGGCGTATGCATCCAGGAAGGCGGTCGTGAAGAGAGGGATAGACCAGATCAAGTCCGGCCGCGGCGAAAAGACGACCGATATCGACGGACTGAAAATCGACCGGGACTATTCAAGAAAATTGTAAGAATTCGCTTCTCCGCGAAACAGGGCGAAAAGGGCATGCCGATGCTCTTTTCGCCTTTTGTTTTTTGTTGCCTGAAATTAGTGTAAATAGGAAGAAGTCATGGGAGAAATCAGGCGGGTCGGGATGGCAGGAGAAACTCTTCGGACTCGAACAAGGCATTGTTGACGGGTTTTACCCGCTACTTTCCGGGTCCCGTTCATTTGGAGGCAAATGTGCTGGTAAAGGAAATCGGTGAGTTCGGACTGATCGAGCGCATCTCGCGGCTGCTCCCTGCTGCTCCGGCGGACGTGATTACGGGAATCGGCGATGATGTTGCCGTTCTCAAGACTTCCGGTTCCGAGTATCTCCTGGCCACCTGCGATACGCAAATCGAAGGGGTGCATTTTATCAGGGATGCGATAACGCCGTTTCAACTCGGGCGCAAGGCAGTGGCAATCAACATAAGCGACATTGCAGCCATGGGAGGAGAGCCGCGCTGGGCGCTCGTGTCGCTCGCCGTTCCTGGTGATACCGATTCGGAATACATCGAAGAGCTTTACCGCGGAATGCGCGAGCAAATGGCACTTGCGGGTGCGGCCATTGTGGGCGGCAACATGAGTCGAATAGACTCGGGACTTGTCATCGATCTGACCCTTCTCGGGGAAATTGCGCCGGAACATCTCGTTTTGCGGAGTCGAGCCGAATCTGGGGATGCGGTTCTCGTTACGGGGTTCCCCGGTGAGTCCCGGGCAGGACTCGAGCTGGTCCGGCGTCCCAGGCTCAAAGTGGGGGTTGAGACAAGGCGGAGGGTCCTTGAACGGCACTTCACGCCCCAGCCAAGGCTCAGCCAGGGTCGTATACTGGCCCGTTCCGGACTGGTCCATGCGATGATAGACGTAAGCGACGGACTGCTGGCAGACCTCGGACACATCTGCGAAGCCGGCTCAAAGGGGGCAGTTATAGAAGTAGAAGCTCTCCCTGTAAGCTCTGCGGCTTCGAAAACGGCGGCAATTGCCGGGGCTGACGTGCTCGACTGGATTCTCACGGGAGGTGAGGACTACGAACTCCTTTTCACCGCCGGTGCGCAGGATGTTCCCGAGCTGAAGAAAATGATGAACGAAACCGGCATTCCGTGTACCAGGATAGGTTACATAACGGGCGAGTCCGGCTCTGTTCGGGTTCGGCCGGTTGAGGGCAAAGAGAGGGCTCTGCCTTCCGGACGGGGCTGGGACCATTTTGCCGGATAAGGAAAACCTCAGGAGCAGGAAGAAATGAAAATACCCAGGGCACTAACGATTGCGGGGTCGGATTCCGGCGGAGGCGCGGGCATCCAGGCCGATCTGAAAACCTTTTCGGCACTGGGCGTATATGGAATGAGCGCCATAGCCGCGCTCACTTCTCAAAACACGGTCGGGGTGAACGGCATAGTCGAAATCGCCCCTGAATTTGTCTCCATGCAGATCCGGGCCGTCGTACCGGACATCGGAGTCGACGCCGTAAAAACAGGCATGCTCTCCAACGCGGCAATCATCTCACGCGTATCGGCCGACATCAGGGAACTGAAGCTCGACAAGGTTGTCGTGGACCCGGTAATGGTCGCAAAAAGCGGCGATCGGCTGCTCAAAACTGAGGCTGTCGAGGCTATAAAAACGGAACTCTTTCCATTGGCAACGGTGATCACGCCCAACCTCCATGAAGCCGAGGCCCTGACCGGCCTTCGCGTGGAGACCCCCCGAGAGATGAAAACTGCCGCGGAAAAGCTCATGGCCTTCGGACCAAAGTACGTTGTGCTCAAAGGCGGTCACCTTGAAGGAAGCCCGATGGACCTGCTCTTTGACGGGAAGACTTTTCGCGAATACGCCTCCATCCGTTACGATACGCCGCATACACATGGAACCGGATGCACTTTCGCCTCCGCCATCGCGGCGTGGCTCGCGCGCGGCTGTTCGGTCGAAGATGCGGTCGGGAGGGCGAAACAGTACATCACCGGGGCGATCAGCCGTGGTTTGCCCCTGGGTCGGGGCCATGGCCCGGTGCATCATTTCCACGAGATGTATAATTTCGATTAGGAGGAAGACCCGCCGCATCGGCCGGCGCCTCTCCGGGAAGAATTGAACCATCACCGCCGGTTCCGGGCTGCGGGGCTGGTGCCTAAAGGAGATAAACCTTGTTGACAGGCACCTTGCGCAGCCTCCTCTCCCGTCATCCCGCAGTGCTTTTGAGCCGGGGTACGGAAGTGAATTCTCCCTCCGAATGAATTCCGGAAAATCAGGCGAATTGCCCATTATTGAATTAGGTATTGATGTATTTATATTGCGTAAATCGAGCAGTTCTTTCAAACTGCGCCTTTGTCGGCGGGAGAATCTCGATCCTGGTCGAATGTTTGCCGCTTGCGCGGAAATATGATGAAAACCGCTTTTCTTTGTTAAAAAGATTGAATTGTAGTTGCGATGGATTTCGTATAGAATACGTGTATTAGTACTTCGTTGCTCTTTTCCCACTCGGCTCTTTTCCCTCGAAGAGAGTCGTCTCGGCGGCGACCGGTAAGTCGGGAGCCCCGGGAAGCAGTTGGTTTTCAACGGCGTTTACCGCCGACAGTAATCCCCCTGCCGCGCTCAGGCTGATCGATCCGAGCGAGGGTCCCTTTCACGATGAGGAGACCGGATGAGTAGAGTTGCAAGGGTGCTTCTGATCGATGACGACGAAGAGGAATTCCTCATAATTTCCGATATGCTTTCCGATATACGCACGCCCAGATACAAACTCGATTGGGTCACGAGTTATGAGGAAGGGTTGGAGGCCGTTTCTCGCGGGGAGCACGACGTAATTCTCCTGGACTATCTGTTGGATGAACGGAACGGACTCGATCTGCTAAAAGAAGCAACCGACAAAGATTGCAAGGCCCCAATCATCTTTCTCACCGCTCATGGGAACTACGAACTCGACATTCGCGCCATGAAAGCAGGTGCTGCCGACTTTCTGGTTAAAGGCGAATTCACTGCCGCACTTTTCGAACGTACTATCCGGTATTCGATCGACCGCAAACGGGCAGAGGAGGAACTCAAGCAACACAGGCTGAATCTGGAAAACCTGGTGAGGGAAAGGACTCTGCAGCATGCAGAAGCTCGTGCGGACGCGGAAAGGCGTGCCATGGAAGCAGAAAGGCGGCAGGCTATACTCGAAGCGCTGCTCGAACATATTCCCGAGGGCGTAGTCGTCGTCGATTCGCCCGATTTTAAACTGCAGGCACTCAGCAAGTATGCTCTCGAACTGGTTGGTACTTCCAGGGAGGGATTCGAGAAAATCTACCACTCCCCGCGGAAGTGCCCGCACGCGGATCCTGGTGTGGGCGTTTCGCACCTGCCTGTTCCAATTGCAAATGCCGCACTTCAGGGGCAGATAATCTCAAACGAGGAGCATACATTAACGACTCCGGACGGCGAGCGGGTAGATATCCTGCTCAGTGCCGGTCCGATTCGGGACAGCATGGGCAACATCACCGGGGCCATCGCTGCCTGGAGGGATATCAGCGAACTGAAGCGCATTCAGCAGGAGCTGAAGAGGGCGCGTGACGAACTGGAGCAGCGTGTATATCAGCGCACCCTGGAACTCGCCGAAACAATGATAGAGCTGCGGGAATCGCAGAAGGAGCTTCAATCCCTTGCGGCACAGCTTCTACGAGCCCAGGAAGAGGAACGCAAAAGAATTGCCCGGGAAATGCACGACAGCATAGGCTCATCGCTCAGTGCGGTAAAGTTCTGCCTTGAAAGTGCGGCCAAAGATGCAAAGGAAAACACTCCTTCTCCCGAGGTTTTCCTGCAGCTTTCCAAAGCGATGGAACAGGCGATAGACGAATCACGAAGAATAATGACCGATCTCCGGCCGTCTATCCTCGACGACCTGGGAATACTTGCGACAATCGGATGGTTTTGCCGCCGATACGGCGCGATCTATACCGGAATATCCATCGAAAGGGACATTCGAATCGAAGAGGCCCAGATCCCCGAGCACCTGAAAATAATTATTTTCCGGATCATTCAGGAAGCGATGAACAACTCGGCCAAATACAGCCGGGCCGGGAAGATTACTCTTACACTTGCCCAAGAGAGGGATTGCATAGAACTGAGCATCAAAGACGACGGTATCGGTTTCGATCCCGAAGCTGTGAGCCCGAAAGGCGGCGTTGCGAAGTTCGGGCTTACGTCCATGCGCGAGCGTGCCCAGCTATCCGGCGGCATGTTAGAGATCCAGACAGCACCCAGTGCGGGCACGAAAATACGTGTTTGTTGGAACCGGCTTCCTTTCCAGATGTCCTGACCAAAATTTCCTGGTCTGCTCCCTACCCAGTCCGGACCTTGCAGAAGAATCCTCCTCTATTAAAGACAAATTATCGGATTATATACAACTATATGAGATACGGGGTTATTCAAGTTGACATGCCTCTCTGGGATCTTATCTTTCGTTTTAAGGGAAAGTCACTCACGATAGGAAAGGAGGCTTCAGCATGGCGACTTTAGTACCTCGCCGCAACAGGCGGAACATCTCGGGTACTCCGGCCCGTTTCGATTGGATGGATCGGTTCTTCAACGAATTCTTCCCGTCGAGATTGTTGGGCGGCATGCCGGCCTGGGAAGAGTCTGTTGAGCTGCTGCCGGCTTTCGATATTTCCGAGACTGACGACAACGTCGTCGTGAGAGCCGATCTTCCCGGAGTTGAAGTCAAGGATCTCGACATCGGCATTACGGGGAACCTGCTTACGATCAGAGGTGAGCGGAAGGAAGAACATACGGAGGAAGGCGAATACTTTTTCAGTACGGAAAGAAAATTCGGCTCCTTCAATCGTTCCATTACCCTCCCTGCTGACGTGAAAGAGGAAGGAATCGAGGCTACCTTCAAGGATGGTGTGCTGACGGTCTCCATACCGAAGGCCGAGAGAGCGAGACAAAAGAGGATAGAGGTCAAATCCGAGTAAGGACAAGCCAATGGGCTTTTTTTAGCGGGGGCTGATCGCTTTGCTGACCGACCCCCGCTCTTTATTTCAGGTGATCCCTGCCGGCATTTGTATTGAAATCCCACGAAATGGCCTGCATGAGCCGGTTACCGTGTAACCGACGGTCCGGGTATGGTACCCCACAGTTCCGTTGAGTCCTGCTACGTTCCGCCAAAGTAAGAATTCTTGAACGGGAAAAGCAAATTCTTCGTGATATTAGAGTCCTAGTGAATCAATTGCTATTCAGCGACTCATTCCGAAAAGAAAATCGATATTGACTCCGTTGACATCTGGAGAAACCGTTTTTACATTGTCGCCCAACAAAGGGAAATGAAGTAAGGGAGTTAAAAATAACCAGCTAGCCATTCTGTTTTAATAAGGAGTCTACGATGAACGCAAGAATCTTAAGCCTGACTGTGTTCACACTTGCTCTTGCCGTTGTATTCGGATTTGGAGCAATCAATAACAGCAACGCAGCACTTACCGACAGCTTCAATCTCGTGGCAGGCCATGAAGTCAACCTGACCGGGGTGGATGAAGCGAACAATGGAATCGGAACGGCTTCCGACAAGGACGCGGGTCCGTCTTTTTCCTTCCAGACCTACGGCCTTTCCGGCGACTGGGCAACTGTCAGGTAAACGTCCCCACTGACAGCTCGACGGACAGCATATAGAGTTCGGAAAGAGATCAATGGCCTCGGCAGCTCTCAAGAGTAGCCGGGGCCTTGATATTTATTTCCTGCAGCACGCTCATGACTCAAATATCCGGGCCGTTCTTGCCGGATGGAATCATTCCTCCGCGAGGTCACCTTCCTCACCTGATTGGACTTGACAATATTTCGACTCCATGCAGTAAATTATCCTCCATCTTCACGAGAAGTGAGCTTCACATAGCCGTCGGATAATCAGTAGTTCCACTGTACAGTTAGATTTATTTCAGCTTCGATCACATAGTTCGCATGAGACCGGCACCGGACAGTTCCGCTGAGTTATTAGCCGGCGGCGTTTGCTGTGCCGTCCGGAAATATCTGCGTTGCGCCCTTCAACTCCAAATTTTTCATAGATTTGTGTACTGCTCCGAATGCAAACAGGCCCGCCGGAAGAGGTAATGCGGGAGAAAGGAGGACACAGTCGCAGCCGTGCACCGGACAGCAGGTTATGGTTGGATCTCCGGTTGTATTCCATTCTCACGAGACTACAGAAAGAGGAGAACCAGAGATGAAAAGCTCGAAACTGAATTTCGTGTTCATTCTGACTTTTGCCTTTGCGCTTCTGGTTGCGGGTCATTCCAATGGTGGATCAATTCCGGATCTGTGGGCCGAAACCGGTCAGATGTCGCTGAGCGGGTCATGCGGAGAACAGTTGTTTTCTGCCGCGGCAGGCAGTGCCGCACAGGAGCTGAATAGAGCCGCGCATGTGGTGTCGTTTTCCCGGAAGCACCTGCTCGACAATATTTATGAGTACACTGCCGTACTCCAGGTCGGCCCGGGCGTGTTCGATAAGATCGGCATCCACAGGGTGGTGAAGGAAAGGATCCCGTGGCTGCCGGTAAGTACAAAGCACGCAGTCCTGATGTTGCACGGCGATACTTCGAACTTCGAAAGCTCCTTTCTGGGCAGCACCCTTTCCGGGGCGGTACCGAGGGACCAGTCGGCGGCTATTTACCTTGCAGCGAACAACATTGACGTCTGGGGAATGGATCGCAGGGTAACGTTCGTCACTGACGGTACCACGGACTTTTCGTTCATGAAAAGCTGGAATACTGCACTTCATCTTCAAGATACCCGGCTGGTGATCAAAATTGCGCGGACGGCGAGACTACTGACCGAATGCGGCTCCGACAAGCTTATCCTGCTTGGGCACAGCCGGGGAGCTCAGGTCACCTATGCCTACGCCAATGTGGAGACCCAGCTTCCGCCCCACGCGCGTGATATCAAGGGAATCATTCCGATAGACCTCGCCTACAAGGCCGAACCCGGAACCCCTGAGCAGCAGGCGGCTCTGGACAGATACGCGGCATACAAGACCATGTATGATGCCGGAGTCTTCAGCACGAATGAAGGCGCCCAATCCAAGTACATCGCTTACCTGGCTGCAACTGCGCCCAGCGGTCCTTCCCCGCTCATTCCGGGGCTGACAAACCTTCAGGCGGCATACCTTGCCCTTTCCGCGACATACCTGACTTTTGCCCCTTTGAGCCCACCCGTGCCGTTTTATCATTACAATGCGGGACTGTTCGATGAGTACGGGATCCCAACGGGGCTGCAATTCACGAAACCGGAATATGTAATGGACATTGAGTTGCTCGCCCCGAGTTTTGTAACGGTTGCGGAACAGCTCGACGGGGAAGCCCTCATGAGCGGTGTGGAAAATACCCCCTATGACGACCACCTCGCCGAAATTACGATCCCCGTCATGTATGTTGGCGCAGCCGGCGGGTTCGGGGCCTCCGGCCTATACACGCCTACGCTCCTGGGAAGCTCCGACAACACGCCTTTGATCGTTCGCCTCTATCCCGAGGGATATGAAGCTCTGGACTATGGACATGCCGACCTGCTCTGGGCAGATAACGCACTGCCGCTCGTGTGGACGCCCGTTCGTGACTGGATAAAGAGCCACTGAGTTCGCAATGAAGCATTTAATGTTTTCTGAATAGCCTGGAAGTTCAATAAATCGGGGGATGACAGCGATATCATTCCCCGATTGCCATGCGGTCTAATCCCCTCCGCCCTCCTTCGGCCCATTATTCGGGCCAACCCCAATCGTTGTAGAGCTGAATATGTTTTTATTTCAAGTGTTTAAATTTTATTTTGAAAACAATTCCCTGTAAGGAGAAGACTGATGCCGAGAACCGAAGGGCATAGTCCCGCAAATATCATGAAGCATCTGAAGGGGATCGATTTCCCGGTGAGCAAGGAAGAAATTCTCTCGCACGCCGAGCATGCACCGGGCCCGGATAAGGATGAAGTCGTGGAAACCCTGAAGCATCTGCCGGAAAAAGAATACAAATCCCCGGCCGAAGTGATGAAAGAAGTCGGCAGGGTTCACTAAATCGACTGCTGCAGCCCGGATAGCTTGAATTCGTTATTCGGGCATTTTCTTCCAACAACTTTATCCCTACCTGAAACACCCCTCCTTTATAGTCGCGCCGAGACTACTGATAACGAACCCCTTCACCTTCACAGGATGAGACGAAATGGATGAAAAATTCGCTTCAGCGATCGGCAGAGTCTTCGAACATGAGGGCGGCTACAGGAACGATCCGGATGACCCCGGCGGAGAAACCAATTTCGGAATTTCAAAGCGAACCTACCCCGATCTGGACATCAAATCGCTTACACGTGAGCGGGCGGAAGCTATCTATCTCAAGGACTGGTGGGAGCGGTACGGGTACGGATCGATCCGGGAGCGGGAGATTGCGGCAAAGGTGCTCGATCTCTCCGTCAATATAGGCCCTCACAGGGCCCATTGCCTGCTCCAGCAAGCCATAAATGAAACCGGTAATACTCCGTTGAAGGAAGACGGCGTGCTCGGTCAGGCAACCATTTCGGCCGTTAACTCTCATGCCTCACCGGCGTATCTTTTGGCAGTGCTCAGACTTGCTTCGATCCGGTTCTATGTGAGCCTGAAACAGCCGAAGTTCCTCGCCGGGTGGGTGCGGAGGGCGTTGGAGTGAACAGTGAAGAGGGAACAGCGGAAAAAGACGGAATAATATTATGACCGGTGGTGAACTTTAACCGTTGAAGGAGATTGGACATGTTGCTCGCCGCTTTACCTGTAATCGGAAAAGTCGTCAGTCAGGCTGCCGAGATTGTGGACAAGCTGATTCCGGACAAGGACTTGGCAGCCAAGCTGAAGCACGATTTCGAAATGGAGATGCTGAACAAGGATTTTACCTTTGTTGAAAAAGAAATCGAATCCCAGGCCAAAATCATCAGCGCGGAGGCGGAAGGGAAGAGCTGGCTTCAGCGAAACTGGCGTCCGGTTCTGATGCTGACGTTCACCTACATTATCGCGCACAATTACATCATCGGTCCTCTTTTTTCCCTGCCCCGCCTCGACATCCCTCCGGACATGTGGGAGATGCTCAAGCTCGGCATGGGCGGCTATATAATCGGACGTTCCGTTGAAAAGAGCGTTCAGGCCTGGAAGAACTGAGGTGGGTGCCATGGACCAGATCGCATTGGATCTTGCCGTCAAACTGGCTTCTTCGTTCGGGATCCCGGGAATCATTTTCGTGGTCTGGTATTTCAGCGAAAAGAGCCATGAGAAGACCCTGCAGTCTTACCGCGAGGATACCCTCAGGCAACAGAAAGTCTTCCAGGATGGACTGGCGGAAGTTCGGCGCATGTACGAAGAGAGCGTGGAACTCGTCAAAGCTTATGCGGACCTTGCCTCCGACCAGAAGGATGTGCTGATAATGAATGCGCAGGGTATGACGAAACTGAGCGACCAGATCGACCGAAACCAGTTTTGTCCCATGATCAGGCTTAAGAAACAGGCTTCGGGGAGGGAGGAGTAAGATGAACC
>JAEZHY010000064.1 GCA_023416335.1 Pseudomonadota bacterium
GATTACGGAAGAACGATACCAGGTAGGGTTATCACAGTTTTAATGCGCCGCTGGTTCCCAAGGTCCGCCTTGGGAACCCCGCCCCGGCAGGCCGGATGGGCGTAGGCGTCTTAAGGGCCAATGGGGACCACACCCCTATTGAGAGACGGGAATAAACCGGAAAGCGTCGTAGGATGGGTGGGAGCGTAGCGGGAACCCATCGTTTTTTAGGCTCCTTCCCCTCAAAGCTGCCGGAAAAACACAGAGACCGTCGAATACGACTTCTTTTTCCGCCTGACGACTTTCACGTGGTTCCATGCACCGATTTATGCCTCTCCGGCTAATCTTTCCCGGGCGTTCCGAAAACGATGGGTTGTCACCATCCTACGGCTAAAATCATCGGGCACCCCTCGCCGTTTGCATCTCCCAGCCTTGCACCCGCATCGGGTTCTATTTCATCTTCCGAATACGCACCTCGATATTCGTTCCCTTCAGCAGTTCCACGATCTTCGAAGTATCCGTCTCGCCGAAATGGTAGGGATACAGGACCTTCGGACTAAAGCTCTTCGCCGCGTCCGCATTCATCTCGGGAGTCATTGTATAGGGCAGGTTCATGGGGAGGAATGCTATATCGATCCCCTTCAGGTCCTTCATTTCCGGGATGTTCTCCGTATCCCCCGCCACATAGACTTTTTTATCGCCGAAGGTCAGGACATAGCCGTTCCCGTTTCCCTTCGGATGGAACGGCACGCCCTCGCTGCGCATATGGACGAGGTTGTAGGCGGGCACGGCCTGCACGGCGAGTCCCTCAACCGTCCTGGAATCGCCGTTGCGCATTACCGTCCGGTTCCCGGTCTCCGGCTTGGCGGCCTCATTGGTTATGAAAATCGTCTTCCCGGTGGATATCGTCGCAATTGCCTTGGGGTCGAAGTGGTCCCCATGTTCATGGGTTATAAAAACGATATCCGCCTTCGGGAACTTCGAAAAGTCGGCCAGGCGGCTGTCCGGGTCAATGTAGATGGTCTTGCCGCCGAAGGAAAAAATGAGCGAAGCATGGCCGATGAAAGTAATCTTGAGATCGCCCGCCGAAGTTTTGATTACATCCGTCTGATACGGTTCCTCGGCATGGGCAAGGGACACGGCTAAAAACGATACGGAGATCGCAAAAGCAAGCAGTACAAATCGATCCATGGACGCTCCTCTGCAGTTATTCTGATCGGGTGTAAGGTGCTCGGAATATTTCAAAGATAAATATAGGGAAAAACGGAGGGCATGTCACTAAATTGCACCGTGCATCAGGCGGCAATTCCACGGTTGGAGCGATGGTTGTTCGATTGAAATCTCCTGATTGACAACATCAGGATTCTAATCCTATCCTGCTGGAAATTGATCGTCCGTGCGGAGCAGGAGTGCTATGGTTCGGGTTGCCACATAGATCATAGTTGAGGCGGAACCCTCCCAGAAAGGGGAAGTTGCGGTAATCGGTACATGGGTCATGGGTTCCCACATTAGGTTGTGAAAAAGGTAATGCATGTCTTTATTCAGTATCTTCAACAACAGGCAGTTTCAAAACATTGCCGTCTGCCATTTCAATACGACGTTCAGCACGAACCTCGTCATGCTGCTTTTGCCCGTCTACCTGGCGGGCAAGGGTTTTGTGGAAACGCAAATCGGCCTGATCATGGGAGTGACCGCCGTGGCCGCTCTTCTGCTGCGCCCATGGATCGGCATCCAGGTCGATACGCGCGGAAGCCGGCCGGTCCTCCTGTTGGGCGAGGCATTGATGCTTCTGTCCATTATCGGTTTGCCCTGGATGAAGGGCATCCACTCCTATATCGGTCTGCGTGTGATTTACGGCATCGCCATAGCCTTCTACGGCACCGGGGCCGTAACCTTCGCGAGCAGCATCGGGACCGGAAGAACGAATTCCAACGCGATAGCCATGTATACGCTCATTACTATGATCGGCCTGGGATCGAGCATGAGCCTCGCCCAGGTATACTTCGACAGCTTCGGATTTACGGTGGTCGTCCTGACGGCCGCGGCATTGCTCACGATAGCGTTCTGCGTCATGAGATTCCGTGTCGGCTCATCTGCGGCGCCGGTCAGCAAGGGCGGACATGCCTCGTTTCTGGTCGTATTGAAGGAAAAGGCGGTCCTCGCCACTGCCACGGGTCAGTTCGGCGCCATGTTTGCCTACGGTGCGTCGTTTACGTTCGTTCCCCTTGCGGCCATTCGGAGCGGCATCGCCTTCTATTCGTTCTTCCTGATTGCCTTTGCAGTGTCCGTGATCGCCTCCAGGTTCTCCGTACAGAGAATCATAGACGGATTGGGGATGGAAAAGACGTGCGTATATTCCTTCCTGGCCATGTTCGTCAGCATGCTGCTCCTGCTTTTCCCCCTCTCTCCGGTCGTGCTCATCGTTACCGGCCTTATCTATGGAGCCGGCTTGGGAGTCGCATTCCCCGCCTTCGTCATTCTGGTAGTGCAGAAGATCGAGTCGGCCAACCGCGGCACGTCGCTGGGCATCATGATCGCGGCAGGGGACATCGCCATGGCCCTTTCGGTTTCCATACTGGGGGCCATCGCGCAACATTTCGGGTATTTCTACCTCTTCCTGACCACCTGCACGGTCATGGCCGTATGCCTGATCATCCTCTATACTCTGCTCCACGCAAAGAAGCCCGCGTAGAATAAGGCAAAGCGATCGCACCTGCAGTCTCGATGTTAAACGGCCGGTTCAGCCGCCGAAGGTGGCCCGGCTCTTGCGGTTGTTCCCGGCCGTGCGCATCCCCAGCGCCAACTCTTCCTGCCTGATCCGCTTTTTCAGGACTGCCAGGTTCAGCGAACCGAAGAACAGCGATGTGATCCAGCATCCGAACAGGGCCGGATAAATGAAAATCTCCAGCATGACTATCAGGTAGTTCGGGTGCCTTAGCAGGCGATACGGACCGGTGCTCAGAGGAGTGGCGCTCTCCAGGACGATTATCCTGGTATTCCAGAACCGTCCGAGACTGGAGATGCACCAGTACCGTCCTGCCTGGAGGAGCATAAAAGCAACGATCGGCAGAACCGGGGAGAAAACGGGCCTTCCGCCTCTCAGCGTCGCCTCCAGGGCAAAAGACACAAACCAGGAGACGTGAAAGGCGATGAGCAACCGGGTGAAAGAAGCGCCGTACTCGCGGCCTCCCAGGCGTTTGAGGACGCCCTCGTTCTTCCGGGCGATCGACAACTCCAGGCCGCGTTCGGCCGCAAGTACGGCGAGGAAAATGTAGGCCGGATTTATCTTCATGAGTTTCCGTTCAGGCATCTCCCCAGAAAGGCCTCGGAGGAAAATCCGGGCCCCAGGGCCGTGCTGAGCACAAAATCGCCCTCCCGGAACCGTCCGGAGTCGAGGAAATGCCGCAGGACGAAACAAACCGTTGCACTGGACATATTCCCGTAATGCCGGAGCACCCGGCGCATGCTCTCCAGCTTCTCTTCTTCGAGCCCGAGCGCCTCACGATATGCTTCGATCACTTTCTGCCCGCCGGGATGTGCTAGGAAATGCGCAATGTCCTTCGGCTCAAGCCCGTTGCGGTGCAGGAAATCGAGGAGAGCCGGTTTGGCTGAAGACGATACGACAGCCGGAATGGACCTCGAGAAGAGCACCTTCAAACCTTTCTCCACAATTTCCCAGCCCATGATGTCGAGCGTATCCGGCCATGTCACCGATGAGGCGGCTTCAATGGAAATTCTTCGGGACAGGTTCGTTTTCCGGGAATCCCCC
The DNA here is from genome assembly GCA_023416335.1 of Pseudomonadota bacterium. Next base: position 3,749 of record JAEZHY010000064.1, read on the forward strand.
GCCATCAGAACGGCGCCACAGCCGTCCGCGAAGAGGGAGCAGGCAACGAAGTTGCTCTTCGAGAGATCTCCCCGGATGAATGTGAGCCCGCACAACTCGAGGGTAATCACCAGTGCCGTTTTGTCCGGGTAGGCTTTCAGCCAGTCGGAGGCACGGACTATCCCCGCAACCCCGCCCCCGCAGCCCAGTCCCCATATCGGAGTGCGCAATACGGAAGGCCGGAACCCAATTCGGTTGTACAGGTGAGCATCGATGCTGGGTGTTGAAATGCCGGTCGAGGAAACGAAGAAAATATGGCCTATTTCGTCCGCCGCAATTCCTGTCCGGGCGATTACTTCCCGGGTCGCCTCTTCAGCCAGCCTGACACCCTGCTTCAGATAAACGGAATTCTTCTCCGGAAATCCCCTGTCTTTTTCAAACCATTCCTCGTCGAAGCAGAAGTGGCGGTTGGCTATCTCGGCATTTCGAAAAACCGGCAAGAGCCTGTCGATGTGGTAGGAAGCTTTTCTGAAAAGCCGTCCCGCGAAGTCCCTTGCCTGATTTTGGCTGACTTTGTGCTCCGGGACCGCAGTCCCAATATCGACAATATACGGCATAAATATTCCGGCGGAAGTGAAGGCAGTTCAACGAGGAGAGCGAAGGGCAGGACCGACTGCCCGCCCTCCCCATGGTCGAATTCGAAACGGATGGAGTCGTAATTACGTTATGCGGCTCTGCGCCTGATGGCCGGTTCCTCGTGGCTGGTCAGCTGGCCAAAAGCCTCGAACGGTATCTTCTTGAAGATCCTTTGGCCGTCCACGTCAATCACCCTAAGAACATCCGACTGCTTGAGGTCGGCCAGTGCGGTATGATAGAGTTGCCCGTACTGATCTCTGACGACGTCTACGGGAACATCGAATACGATATATTTTGAAATCCCCTTTTCGCGCAACGCGTCGATGAAGTCGGGATCATCGAAAGAGGGGCAGGAAGTCAGGGCCAGAGTCGCACCGGCTCCGGTAATGATTAAACCTGCTTTCATTCTTTTTGCCTTTCTAAAAACCCAGAGTCCTATACGTAGAAAGCAGCCTTACTGCGTCTAGTTAAAAGTAAGGTGAAAACTATGGAGGGTCAAGGATCGGAGCATATCCCCGGCCCTGGAAACACACTATTTATATACTGCAGGGGGGTACTCGACAGAGTTTTCCATCCGGGATCACTAATGAATTTGTTGCGTTTGTCTTTGGAGCGATTAAGATGTGGGCCTCTGTTTCGGTTCGATTACTGTCGGAGAGAAATCGGACGGGAGTACCCGTCTAGAATACTTAATTGCACTTTGCAGGAGGAAATGATGCGATCGATGTATGTGCTGGGACTGGTACTCCTTTTTGGAGTTGTAATGGCGGCGGGCAACGCCGCAGCGGGGGAAGGCAACGCAATCTATGACTCGCTCAAATGCGGAATGTGCCATAAACCCGACAAGAAAACCGCAGCGGTTTCTCTGGCGGAAATTGTGAAGGCCTACCAGGACAGAGAAAAGCTCGTGAAGTTTTTCAACGGCGAAACCAAACCGATCATCGAGAGCGAAAAGTGGGGAATGATGCGCGGTCAGCTCACGAAGATCCAGGGCTTGAGCGAACAGGAAAAAAAGGACCTCGCCGAGTACATCATGAATACCAAATAGGCGGGATGCCTTTGGACTGTTTGGCATCCCAACAAATGGGAAGGCATCACAGACGGACACCAACCGGAAAGGCCGTGGGCATTTAAGGGCCCGCGGCGCAACACCCCCATTGAGAGAGCACCAATCGGAAAGGGGCCGTAGGATGGGTGAGAGCGGAGCGGGAACCCATCGTTTTTTGAGGTTCGTTCCCTTCTCAGCCGCCGCTTTAGCCCAGGGATTGCCGAATACGACTTTCTTTTTTCCGAATGACAACCATCGCGTGTTTCCAGACACAGACTTATTCCTCTCCGGCCAATCATTCCCGGGCGTTCCGAAAAGTGATGGGTTGTCACCCATCGCCCCTATTTATTGTGGTGGAATGTAAAAGCAAGCTGACGGTGAGCCGTGTAGGGTGGGCACGAAGCTTCACGTGCCCACCGTCCGGCCATCCCGACGAGACTTGATCCGAGAGGGGACGAGCAGGATAATCCCCATACTGTTGCTTTGATGACCCCGTCCCGGTAGGCCAGGTATTTTGGACAGCGCGTACCGGATACATTCCGGCCTGCCGGGGCGGGGTTCCCAAGGCGGACCTTGGGAACCAGTGGCGTATTTCCTTAAAGCAACAACATTGAGGATAGTGCCTCTGCCCACCCTGCGAGCCTCACCGCTTACTCTTATGGAATTTCATACAGAAATAAAAAACCCCGGTTTAGCCGGGGTGGATGATCTGATATCTCATTTTGGTTGCAGCTTGCGGAGTCGTGTAGGGTGGACATGAAGCCTCACCGTACCCACCGTCCGGTCAATCTGACTGATATGAATAAGGCCGGCCTGAAGATTTCCTTCGCGCATTTTGCTTATCCGGTGTAAAGGAGTGTCGAACTCGCGAGACAATGACAGCGATATTTCCCTGCTATCACGTACCCTTTCTTTTTCTGTGCTCGAGAAGGATTTTCGGCTATGCATCATCAAGGTCCGGCCCGATGGAGAAAAGCACCCCTGCTGCCGATCGTCCTGGCGACTCTTTTGTTCTGCAGCTTCAGCGCCGGCGCCGCCCCACTTCCCGATCCTCCGGCACGGCAGGAAACGGGGACGCCGGATACGAAAGAAAAAGGGATCATACCTCTTACCGAATATGTAACCATTGGCCTCAAAACCAGGTCTTTTTTCAACAGCCATACAACTTATGAATTCGGCGATCCCGATCATCCCGCCACCGCTCCCCTGAGCCGGCTCGAGTGGCCGCTGGATTCGTGGTGGATGGGCGGCGAGTTGCGGGCGAGTTTTCCCCGGTTCTCGGTCGGCATGGAAATGCTTACAAATACGTCGAAGACAGCTGACGGCGTCATGCATGATTCGGACTGGACGGATTACGACAATCCCCGGGGCAAGACTATCTACAGTCAGACAAGATGCCGCCTCTCTCCCAGTTACTATCTCACGATTGACGCCGATCTTAAAGTCTCGGACTGGCTTGGACTCCCCTCCTGGATCGATCTGCGCCCGCTTGCGGGATACCGGTGGCAGAACTTCAATCTTACAGCGCACGACGGGTTCCAATGGGAGCCGCCCGGAGATCCTTTGCCCTACCCCATTGAAGGTCCGGCAATAGACTTCGAGCAGACCTACCGGCAGTACTTCGCAGGCGCACGCGCCTCGGTGGACCTCGGCAAACGACTTTTTTTCAGGAAACTGACGGCCTTGATGCAAGCGGATTTCGGATATGTGGAGGGTCACAACAAAGACAAGCACCTCTTGCGCGGGGAACGCTACACATTCGAAGATACTCACGGACATGCATGGCATGCGTCGGTCGGTTTGAAAGGAGAACTGTACAGCCGGCTCACTTTTGCCGTTGAGGCCGATTTTCTCCAGGTTTCCACCACCGGCACTCATCGATGGGTGGATTATGGCTATGATGTCGATATGAGCTGGACCACCGGGGTCAACGTGTGGTCAAAGCAAAATAGCGTTGCAATGACGCTGGCTTATGCGTTTTAAGAGAATGAGTTAACAAAAAATTTACACGTCTTCCGTCGGGTATTTTCATCAGGCGGATTGCAAAGTGAAGGGAATTGCAATATTTTGGTCTCAACTGGTGTCCTGGACATTCCCGGATTTATAGCTTTCATTATTGACTCCTTCATGTCCCCGCGAGTATACTGGGAAAATCGGAATTTGCCATTGGGCTTAATAATGGTATCATGTCGGCAATGATTCACCCACCGGGGCAAAATGGCCTCTGTGGGTATTTTTTTAGTCGAGGAGCATTGAATGAAGAAAGCAGGGTTAGTTGCCTCTATCGTAGTACTGTGTATGGTTGTAGCAGGATATTTCTACTTCGTGTCCGCTGCACCCGAGAAATCCACCACGAAGCCTGCCGCCAAGGAGAGTTCCGCCGCGGTGAAGGGGTCGGCCCCGGCAGCGGCGAAAGAGGAAGCCCCTGCCGCCAAGCCCGCGGGGAATGCTGAAAACGCCGCTACAGTAAACGGCGTGGCCATTACAAAGGCCGACTACGAAGCGGAAGTCACCCGCTTCGATCGGCAGGTTGCCATGACGGGCCGCAACCCCGATGACAAAGAAACGTCGGCAATGAAGAAGAAAATCCTGGACAATCTGATCGGCAGGGAACTTCTCAAGCAGCAGGCCGCCAAAGAAGGAATCAAGGCGGACGATGCCGAGACCACCGCCCAGATGGAAGTGCTGAAAAAGAAGTTCGGGTCCGAACAGGATTACCAAGACGCGCTGAAGAAGATGAACATAACCGAGCAGACGATCAAGGAGCAGTTTTCATCCGAACTCGTCATGCGGAAGTTGATCGACAAGGAAGTTGCAGACAAGATCACTCTGGGCCCCAATGACGCCAAAGATTTCTACGACAAGAACCCCGAGATTTTCAAGACCCCGGAAATGATCCGCGCCAGCCATATCCTCGTGAAGGTCGATGAGAAGGCCACCCCCGAGGAGAAGGCAAAAGCGCTGGAAAAGATCAAGGATATTCAGAAAAAAGTCCAGGGCGGAGCGGATTTCGCCGAACTCGCCAAGGAAGTCTCCGACTGTCCGAGCAAAGAAAAAGGCGGGGACCTCGGTTTCTTCCAGAAAGGCCAGATGGTGCCCGCTTTCGAAACGGCCGCTCTTGCTTTGAAGCAGGGCCAGGTAAGCGATGTGGTCGAGACCGAATTTGGCTATCATTTAATCAAATTAACTGATAAGAAAGATGCGGGGACGATGGCTTTCGAAGAAATGAAACCCCGGATCGAACAGCACATAAAGAGCGAAAAAGTTTCCGAGCAGCTCACGCAATATATGGATGGGCTCAGGTCGAAAGCAAAAGTGGAAGTCTTTATCCAGTAGTCCCCGGATTACCGAAAAAATCGGCTCTCCGCGAGGAACCGGCGGGGCGAACGGCTTTGGCGGCCGTTCGCCCCGCTCCTTCCCCGGAAAAAGGGAATCGTCGGTGAATGCCGCTATTTAAATTGGCTCTTCCCTCTCCGGCGGGTTTCCCGACGTAAAATGAAGGTTGTTGGAGAGGGGATTTTTTGCATCTTGAATGCAGCCGGCGGATGACGGGTTTATGAAAATACGGTTCTCCAGTGCGGACCGCCAGCAGATAGAAGCTCTGGGCATTACTGCGGCAAGAGTTTCCGAACAGGTCAAGATCTTCCAAAAGGCCGATTTTTTTGTCCGGCTGGACAGACCCTGCACATTGGGCGACGGCGTTCGCAGGATAAAGGACGAGGAAGCCCCGAGGTATCTTGCCCTTCATTCGCGGGCGGCCTCGAGCGGCAGGTTCATGAAATTCGTTCCCGCGTCCGGCGCCGCCACCCGGATGTTTCAGTCCCTCCTTCAGATCTATTACCTCCCTCAGTACCTCGAAAGAGACGAACTCGAGAAGAGAGTGAGCCAGGGAGTCGCGATTGCGTGCGATTTCGTGCGGTTCGTAAAGGACCTCGACCGGTTCGCCTTCACGGGTATCCTCAGGGAGGCGCTGGCCCGCGACGGGTTCGATCTCGAGGAACTCGTTCAAAGCAGCCGCTACAGGACGATACTCGAATACCTTCTTACCGAACGCGGTCTTGCTTACGGAACTCTCCCCAAGGCCCTTCTGCAGTTCCATTCCTATCCGGACGGAACCAGGACCGCCTTTGAAGAACAGCTTGTCGAATCGGTTGAGTTTCTGCAGGCGGAAAACAGCGGGTGCAAACTTCACTTCACAATACCCGAGGACCATGAAGCCGGCTTCAGCGCGCACATAGAGCAGGTTCGCCGCTGTTACCGTGAGCGTTACTGCACGGAATTCGATATCCGCTTTTCGCACCAGAAGCCTTCCACGAACACTATAGCCGTCAACATGGACGGGCACCCGTTTCGGGACAGGTTCGGCAGGCTCCATTTCAGACCCGCGGGGCACGGCGCTCTGCTCGAAAATCTCCACGACCTGGAAGCCGATCTCGTCTACATCAAAAACATCGACAACGTCGTTCCGGACAGGCTGAAGGAACCGGTTTCCTACTGGAAGAAAATCCTCGGCGGGTTTCTCGTCGATATTCAGGAGCGAGTCCACTCGCTCGTGGCGCGGCTGCGGAGGGAAGAGCCTCAGGCCGTATCCGACGCGGCGGACTACGCAGCCCGCGAACTCCTCGTGCGCTTTCCGGATGATTTCGCCTCGCGGCCCGAACAAAAGAAACGGCAGTTCCTTCTCGACCGGCTGGACCGGCCGATCCGGGTCTGCGGCGTGGTGCCCAATTCCGGCGAACCCGGCGGGGCCCCGTTCTGGGTTGAGGACAGCAGCGGGTCCGTCTGCATCCAGATCGTGGAAAAAGCCCAGGTGAATATGGAATTCCAGGATCAGCAGAAGATCTGGAATTCCTCCACTCACTTCAACCCGGTCGACATCGTATGCTGCACACGCAACTTCGAGGGCAAGCCCTTCGACCTGCACAAATATGTCGATCCCGGGGCAGTCATCATCACAAAGAAATCCAAGGACGGCCAGGACATTCAGGCCCTGGAACTCCCGGGACTCTGGAACGGAAGCATGGCTTACTGGGTAAGCGTTTTCGTGGAAGTCCCCCCCGACACATTCAATCCGGTCAAATCGGTTTACGACCTCCTACGGCCTGAGCATCAGCCGGAAATGCCCCCCGTTATGCGCGGATAGGATCAAGAACAACCTTATTTATAGTTCAGGAAAAACAAGCAGACGGTGAGTCGTGTAGGGTGGGGGAGCGAAGCGCGGTCCGCTTTTGAGGTGCCCACCGCCCAGCCATCCCGACGAGAGTTGATCCGAGGAGACGGGACGGTGGGCACGATGGTGCTGTGCCCACCCTACGCCACTGGCTCCCGGTTAACTGCCGGGCTCTGCGAATCATTCGAGCAACGCCGCCCGGTACCCGAAACCAGGGACCCGGCGGAAGTTTTTTTCAGTTCACTGTTCACTACCTGCTCATTGTTCACTCATCGCTGCCCTCAACACTGTTCACTAAATTAGATTGCGCTCCTCCCCTCTTTGCTGTATGGGTATACAGTGGTTGAATTCCAATCTTTCCCGAAATTTCTTTCCAAAAAATAATTTATCCCCCACTCAATTTTTTTATTAAAGTTTTCTGCTCAAGTTGCCGAACTCTGACATGGAGGGGTGAAATGTCCCGTATCGGAAACCATTTGGCCGGCAAACCAAACTACCAATTTTCTCATCCGTAAGGCGGTCCGTATGACTCGAGAGCTGAGCAGCAATGAAATAGACGCACTCCACTTCGAGCTTCTGGTGAAAGACATCGTCGCGGCTGCGGAGACGCTCCCGCCTTTCCCCGATATCGCCTGGAAGGTCACCTCTCTTATCAAGAAGATGGCCCCGATCCGCGAGATCGAAGAGGTCATCCGTTACGATCAGGCCATCACCGGCAGGATTCTCCGGTTGGGCCGCTCCGTCTACTACGGCCGCCGGTACGACGTCCGGTCCCTCCAGGATGCGATCCTTCTGCTCGGTAACAGACGGCTCATACAGGTCATCGTCACAGCCTGCGCCGACCGCTACTTCAGCGGCCCCCATGCGGCGGACGAACGCGCGCTGTGGGAACATTCGGTCACGACCGCGCTCATGTCCGAAATCCTGTCCCGCCGCTTCAACCAGAAGATGATCCTTACGACCTACACGGCTGCCTTGCTGCACGATATCGGTAAGACCATCCTGAACGTCTATACGAGAATCTACCTGCGCAACCACCCCGGGCTTTCGAGGGAGGACAGGGATTTCGTCAGGGCGGAAAGGCGGGCGCTTGGGATCGATCACCAGGCACTGGGCGGAACGATTGCGCGCAACTGGAAATTCCCCGCAGAAGTGACCGCGGCAATCGAACACCACCACGACCCCGAAAAGGCCGGACAATTCCAGGAGATCGCTTCAATAGTTTATATGGCCGACGCACTGGCAAAATCCTGGGCCGGAATCCAGGAGAATCCGAAATTCAGAGGGATTGATACCGACACCGATCCCGTTTTCAAGAAATTCGAGATCACCCGCAAAATGATCGAAGAATTCCAGACTGAACTGGGAAGCAATATGGAAGGGGTCAGAAAAGTCCTTCGAGGACAAGATCCTTCCGAGCTCTAAAGGTTTGGCCTGTAGCTTTTTCACCCGGGGAGTATGATTCCCGATTGTTCGAAGGGAATCATCCCGGATGCAGAAAAGTAATGCCGGGCATTACCTGGTCCCAGGCATACAGATTCGCCCACCTGTTACCCAGCATCTTATTTTCATGCTCTTTCTTCTCTCCCCCACTTTTCAGCCGGTTACGTGTTATAATTAACAGCTGCGTGTTATAATTGATCTATAATACCTGCTGTTGCACGTCCGTTAATTTGCCGGTAGAATGCCTTTTCAAACGTCGTTTTACCTGTCTTTCAGATCGAACAACAGCGAGTTGCTGTTAAATTTGCCTCTTTCAGGGAACAACTGCCATGGCAACCAGAAAAAATACCCGAAAAGTCAAGAATTCCGCCGCACCTGATCAGGAACAGATCACATCCGGACAAAGTCCTGATAACGACAGTGGCTTGAGCCGCGGGGGAGTACCTGAGGCAGGCGAAACATGGACCCCGGACGGCAATGCAACACGGCCTCGAAAAAAGACCGCAGTTGCGAAAACGACAGAAGCATCATCCGGGGGGCCGGCTGTGACGAGCGAAGAGGATAAATCTTTTCCCGTAATCGGAATTGGCGCTTCGGCGGGCGGGCTGGAAGCCCTCGAGGAATTCTTCCACAATATGCCCGAGAATACCGGGATGGCCATGGTCGTAATTTCCCATACCCATCCTCAACGCGCCAGTATGTTGCCGGAAATCCTCCAGCGCAAGATATCCATGCGGGTTGTCGAGGTCCAGGACGATACAAAAGTCCAGCCCAATGTGGTCTACCTGCCGCCGTCGAACCGCGACCTGGGCCTGGAAGGCGACGAGCTTGTGCTCAAGGAGCGGCAGCGGGGGACCAGTCTTCCGATAGATACTTTCCTGAAATCGCTTGCATTGAGCCGGGGGGATCTCGCGGCTTGCGTCATACTGTCGGGCACGGGTACCGACGGGTCGCAGGGGCTCCGGGTGATCAAGGAAAAGGGCGGCGTGGCCATGGTCCAGAGCATCGAATCGGCCAGGTACGAAGGCATGCCGGAAAGCGCCGTGGCAACCGGAATGGTCGATTTTATCCTGACTCCGGCCGAGATGCCCGAGCGGCTTATGGATTATTTTTCGCACGGCCTTCGCGGACCGGCGGCCAAGATAGTTTCGGAGAGGAATTTCCCGACGGTCCTGTCCAAAGTGGTCTCCATCGTAAGTAACAGGACCGGCCATGATTTTTCTCTTTATAAAAAGAGTACCCTGGTCCGGCGCATCCAGCGGAGGATAAGTGTTACTCGCACCCGCAACGGGCAGGAATATCTGAACCATTTGCTCCATAACCCGACCGAGATAGAGGCGCTTTTCCAGGACCTCCTGATCGGAGTTACCAGCTTCTTCCGAGATCCTGAAGCTTTTCACATCCTGGGAAACGATGTGCTTCCTAAGCTTCTTAACAAGGAAGATCCAAGGCAGCCTTTCCGGGTCTGGATCCCCGGCTGCGCAACGGGAGAGGAGGTTTATTCCGTCGTCATTCTTATCCTGGAATGCCTGGAAGCAATGGGATCGATGAGAGAAATCCAGGTCTTCGGGACCGATATCGACCGCGGAGCGATAGAGAAGGCGCGGGAAGGCGCCTATCCCCAAAATATTGCGGCCGACGTTTCTCCCGAAAGGTTGTCGCGCTTTTTCGATCAAAAGGATTCAAATTACCGCGTCAGCAAGAAAGTCCGCGAATCCGTCGTCTTTGCGGTGCAGAATGTCCTGAAGGACCCTCCTTTTTCCAAGCTGGATCTTCTGGTTTGCCGGAACCTTTTGATCTACCTCGAATCGAAGGCCCAGAAGAAGCTTTTGCCACTGTTCCATTATTCCCTGAAACCAGGCGGGGCACTCTTCCTGGGATCGTCCGAAACCATAGGCGAATTCACCGATCTCTTCACCCCGATTCAAGGCAAGTGGAACCTGTATCGAAAGATCGACGTTGCTCCGGCATTGCAGCCGCTTGTCGAATTCCCGACAGGGGCCAAAGGCGCTTTGCCGGACCAGGACCGTAAATCCGGGATGTCCCCAATGGACGTTAGCGAAACGGACATAGCACGCGCGACGGAGCGTCTCCTGCTGGAACGGTACACACCCTCATGCGTGGTTGTGAACCGAAAAGGGGAAATCACTTTTATCCATGGCCGGACGGGCAAATTTCTCGAACCGGCTCCGGGGCGGATAAGCGTCAATATCGTGGACATGGCCCGGGAGGGGCTCAGGTTCGAACTGGCCTCCGCTTTGAGAAAAGTTCTCAACACGAACAAAGCGGTCTTCAGACACGGGATCAAAGTCAGGACCAACGGCGGGTACCAGGATACCAACCTGATTCTGAAGCCGCTCGGGGAACCGGCATCACTCAAAGACATGATCGTGGTGCTTTTCGAAGAGATTGTCCCGCCTCCCCAGACGGTCGCGAAAGCGAGTACCGAATCGGTCGATGCCGGCAACCAGAGAATAATCGATCTGGAGCGGGAACTCGGGAAGCTCCAGCAGGACCATCGCACGGCCATGGAAGAGTTGGAGACTTCCAACGAGGAACTCAAGTCTGTCAACGAGGAACTCCAGTCTTCCAATGAAGAATTGCAATCTACGAATGAAGAGTTGGAATCTTCCAGGGAGGAACTCCAGTCCCTGAACGAAGAACTCTCGACCGTCAACGCAGAGTTGCACAGCAAGATTGTCGAGTTGTCCGAGTCATACGATACGATCACCCACGTGCTCAATTCCACCCGGATAGCCATTCTGTTCCTTGACAGGCAACTTCACGTCAGGCGGTTTACGGATGAGGCCAAGAAGCTGGTCAACCTCATCGACAGCGACATCGGCCGCCCGCTTCTCCATATTTCCACCAACCTGGAGCAGGGGATCGAATTCCTCTCCGAGACAATCAACAAATCGGTTTCGGAAAACAAATCCGTGGAGAGAGAAGTCAGGACGCGCGACGGGCAGTCATACGCCCTGCGGATCGTTCCCTACCGTGACACCAGGGGCCAGATAGATGGGGCCATCCTGACGTTCATAAACCTGGGGGGAATACGGCCGCCAACAGCAAACGGTGAGCGGACAGAAAAGCAGTGAACAGTGAGCAGTGAACTGAAAAAGCTTCCGCCGGTTCCATGACTCCGGGGAGTTTTGCTCAAACAGTCGCGGTGGTTTCAGATTGCGCAGCGAGCACGATTTCGTCATTCCCGGCTTTGGGGCATATGCGTCAACTCAAGCGAACCAAGTTGTTTCTTACGCTGAAAGCGCTAAATAATTTCAGCCCGGGGTCAGCGGAGCGCCACCCCGGGAAAGGGGCACGCTCCGATCGTATCTACCATGAAAGGGTTAAATAGAAAGACAACAGCACCTCAAATGCCTGCCGGGATGTCGGGATTGGGGGCTCCGTCGTAAAATGCCCGGAAACTTGGTCCGTCTTCATTCGGGCAAGAGCCGAGACGGACGCCGGCCGGAAAGGGCCGTAGGATGGGTGGGAGCGGAGCGGGAACCCATCGTTTTTTAAGGCTCGTTCCCCTCTCAGCCGCCCGGAAGCTCAGGGACTGTGGAATACGGCTTTCTTTCTCCGTATGACAACGTTCGCATGTTTCCGGACACCGACTTATTCCTCTCCGGCCGATCATTCCCGGGCGTTCCGAAAAGCGATGGGTTGTCACCCATCCTACGCCCCCTCGGGCTGTTGCTTCGATTAATTGTGAATTCAATCTTACCGCCACAGCCTGCTGGAGCATGCGGCGAGGGCGATTTAGAGAACAGTGTCCGGTACCGAGAAATTGAGCAGTGGACTGAAGGGGCGGGCTGTATTTCGTTGTCCTGTTTCCGGTGTGGTCGCGAAGCTGTTTTGCTCTGAGGTTCTTTAACCCCATTTACCCATCTCCTTTGGGTCATTCCGGCAGGGCTTTTGAGCCGGAATCCGCAGGGTACTCAGTTCCGAAGATTTTAAACAAACAGGGCAATTTTTCTTTGTACTTTTGCCGACTTTACCGGACTTGCGAATTCGTAAAATCCGTTTTGAATAATTCCATCATTCCTGTACAAAGAAAAGAATGAAAGCAAACAGCCCGAGAAGACGCGTGAAAACAGGACGCAGTCGGCACCGATGCCCGGACACTCGGAACAAATCGGGGCCGGCCTTCGTTTCGAGTGCGAGTCTTCGCATCTTCCGGGGTTGCAACGGGGTCCCGGCGCCGATCTCCCATGCGAACATCCTGTTGCGGAAACTGAGGGGGAAGCGAGGAGTAGATAAGGGAAAATCGGTTGTGGACTCGCCGGCATGGGAGGAGTTGCGCAAGAAGGCCGAAGACCTCCTCAAGATAGGCGGTTCTCCCCGGATCTCCAGCATGGGTTCCGACGCCCTGGCCCTCATTCATGAAGCGGAGGTCTACCAGGTTGAACTGGAACTTCAGAGCGAGGACCTGCGCAAAGCGAAACAGGAACTCGAAGTGTCGCTTCGGCGGTATACCGACCTCTACCATGATGCCCCAGTCGCATACATCACCCTGAATCAGAAAGGCCTGATAGTCCAGGTCAACCGGGAAGCCTCGGACATGTTGAAAATCCCTCCCCGCCGCATGGTGGCGCTGGCTATGTCCGAACTGATCCATCCGGAGGACCGGGATGCCTACTTTCGGCTCTTCCAGGGATTATTTGAACAGGGAACCGGCAAGAAAAGAGGCTGCGAATTAAGACTCCTTCCCGCCGGGCGGGACCTTCCCGCTTACGCAGAAATGGCGCCAATCTATGATGAGAAAAAGCTCGCAGGCTGGAATATTGCCCTGATAGACCTGACGCCGCTCAGGAGCGCGGAGGAAGCCCTGCGGCTGAGCGAGGAGAAATATCGCAGCGTTTTCCATGCCGCTAAAGACGCGCTTATAATAGTGGATCGCGTCACCGGGAACATTCTGGACGTGAATTCCTCTGCCTGCAGATTATACGGATTCGGTCGAGAGGAATTTCTGCAGCTTCGAGAGCAAGACATCCTTGCGGAGCACGGTCTGCCCGGTTCCGTTCACAGCGCTTCCGACACCCGCCTCGGAAATCATCGTAAGAGCGACGGCACGGTTTTCCCCGTGGAAATTGCCGTCAGCAGCCATTGGCAGGGCAACAAGCCGGTTTCGACCCTTTCCGTGCGGGACATTACCCAGCGGAAAAAGGCCGAGGATGCCCTGGAATCGGCGTACCGGGAACTGGAGGAATCCGAAGGGCGACTAAAATATCTCTCTTCAAGGCTCCTCTCCATACAGGAGGAGGAGCGAAAACGAATCGCCATGGAACTCCACGACAGCATAGGCCAGTCACTCGCAGCCATGAAATTCGGCATCGAGCACGCCCTCGATACAGCCGACCGCACGGATCCGGATTCAGTCTACCGGATACTCGAAAGAACCATCCCGCACATTCAGAAGACAATGGAAGAGGTCCGGGCAATCTATACGGGATTGAGGCCTTCCATGCTGGACGACCTGGGAATTCCGGCAACAATTCGCTGGTTTTGCCGGGAATTCCAGAAAACCTACCCCAGGATCCATATAGACCTGGAGATCGTACTGGAAGAGGACGCAATTCCGGAGAATCTCAAGATAGTCGTCTTTAGGATTGTGCAGGAAGCTCTGAACAATATCGCCAAACATAGCGGGGCTGAGCTTGCAAGCATCTCGCTGTTGAAGGATGGCGATTTCTTCCGGCTGTCGGTACGGGATAATGGAAAGGGATTCGACCTGGAGACCGCAACAGACAGGGAAGTTGAAACGAAAGGGATGGGACTTGCCGGCATGCGGGAGCGTACAGAACTCTCGGGAGGATCGTTTTCGATCAGGTCTGCACCTGGACAGGGGACCTGCATCCAGGCAAAGTGGGGCCTTGATTAATCGGTTCTGTCCGTCTCCGGTCCGTATTTTCTCACGATGAGTTCGCGAATGAGGCCGGCGTCCCGGCTTGCTTTGCCGGCCTGTTGCCGAAAATGTTCCGCTGATTTGGTATTTCCCAAAAAATTCATCCTTGCGGCAAGCTTCTTTTCGATCTGCTCTTTTTCTTCCAGTACCCGAACCGCATTCCAAAGTGCGGCCTCAACCGTAGTCGAAAGCCCCGACTCCAGGTAATCGACCGAGAAGCCGTGTCCTACACGGCACCTGAAAGTGGCCGAATCCCCGTTAATTTCCTCCCACAGGACTCCGCCGCATTCGGGACAGGTAAACCCGGTGGGCATTCCGGATTGGACCTTCTCCTGAAGGTCGGCCCCCGTCAGTTCCAGGATGTCCCTCTCATTGTATTTGCCCGGATTGTTGCCGCTCAACGCCACCAACTGCTCCGACTCGACACGGGAGACAAGAAACGGCCCGATCTCGTTTATTGACAAAATGTAATCGACCATGCCGCTCTCTACGGCACTTGCCGGCATGCCTTTAAACGCGGCCTCTGCGGGGTCCTGGACCACTGTAGTGCCGCCTTTCTTTTTGACAACTCTCAAACCCGCCGTGCCGTCGTCCAGATTTCCCGAAAGGATCACACCTATCACCTGCCTGCCGTAAGCCCGGGCAGCAGTTCGAAATAGAGGATCCACCGCCGGACGCGAGTTGTTCTCATACGGGCCCGAGACGATCCTCACAAGATGAGGCTTGACGAGCATGTGATGATTTGGAGGAGCAACATAGATGGCTTTCGGTCTAATCAAATCGCCGTCTTTTGGATGAACGGCAGGCAGATTGCCCCATTTCGAAAGTAGATCCGGAAGGACGCTGACTCCCTGGGCAGGGATATGGATCACGATGAAGACCGCAGCCTCTAAATCTTCCGGGAAAGCTTCGACTACCTTCCTGCATGCCTCCAATCCACCGGCAGACGCCCCTATCACAATAATCATTTTTGGCAACTCCAATAATCTTCTTCCTTCTGAAGCCGGCGGGCGATTCAGACCGGGCAAACCGGCGTTCGGATCCGACCGTAACAACTTAAAGGTCTCCGGAACCCGGCAATATAGCCGAATTTTCAAATAACCGGATCTTCCATCCATTCTCTAGAGTAAAGGTCAGGATGGGGACAGATAATGTCAATGGTCAAAATTGTTTTAAGTACAACAGGTTAGTGGGGAAATGACGGAATCTATAGATCCGGGGAAATACTTGGGGCAGCAAAGCCGCAACCAAAATGCAAAAACGAAAACCTTAACCACGAAATTCACGAAAATCACGAAAGAAAACAATGAGATAAGGATAAGGCCGTAGGATGGGTGAAGCGGAGAGACTGTGTCGTGTTGGCGATGAAAACCAGCCCAAACCCGGTCGGTTACGACACAGTCTCGGAGCGTAACCCATCGTTTTGGGGTGAGCGATACGAGTACGAAACACACGAAAGCGCCGTTCAGTTCCCCTCGGCTCAAAGTGCACCTAAGAGGTTTATGTCAAAGGACTTACAGAACCGGCAACATGAAGATCTTGCTCAAAAAACAATAAAATGCCTGATAGTAGCACGAAAATCACGAAAGAAAACAACGAGATAAGGATAAGGCCGCAGGATGGGTGAAGCGGAGAGACTGTGTCGTGTTGTCAACGAAAACCAGCCCTGCCCCGGTCGGTTAAGACACGGTCTCGGAGCGCAACCCATCGTTTATTGATGAGCCGGAGATCCGAAATTCACGAAAGTGCCGTTCAGCGAGGTAGGTGGGCATCACAACACTTCATCGTGCCCACCGCCCTTTTCTTTCTCGTTAAAACCGCATCCGGGGATGAGGCGGCCCTGCTGGATCCCGGCTTAAAAGCACTGCCGGGATGACGGATTGGGGGCTCCGTCGTAAAATGCCCGGGAACCGGAAACGCCCGGAAACCAGGTCCGTCTTCATTTGGGCAACAGCCCCGGAACTTTGGGAAGCAGCAAGGAATGAGGGTGCATGAATTGTTGATTCTTATATGATGTCTCTCTTAGGAGAGGTAGACAACGCGGCAAAATGTAACCCACCTGGCCATCCGGCCGGGCACATGCGGCACGGTCGAAAAACCGTGCCGCAACGGCGCAAGAGTGCCCGTACTCTCTCCGGCAGACGGGAGGGTGGTCACGGCGGTGCCTACCCCACTGTGCCCCCTGCCCGACTTCGGGCGCCTGAGAAGCAATCCGAATCCAGGCTCGCGATCAAATGCTCACTATTTTTTTGCAGTCGCGGACGCGCTTCATTATGTAGCCCTTTGCGCTGCAGGACCGGATAATATGCATCCGGGCCACCCGCCAATCAGGCGGACAGAAGTAAACCGCCGCCCACCATTTTTCCGGTTGGATGCCGTGCATCATATGCCCTGGGACTCCAGCCACTGCCGGTATTTTGCCAGTTGGTCGCCCAGTTCCCTGTCCTCGGGCTTGAGAGCGGCCGCTTTCGTCAGGGCGGCTTCCGCTTCCCGGAGCAGGGAAGGCTCCTTTTTGGAGGACCCCATTTCCCAGTATGCCGTGGCAAGCGCATAATAAGCGTCCGAGGTCTGATCGTATCTCAGGGATGCCGTTATGTAATCCAGGGCGGCAGCGGGGTTCTTCTTGTCCAGGATCAGTTCCTCTCCTCTTTTGTACCAGGCGAATGCACGACATCGGTTATACTCCTCCAGGCTCGACCACCTCGCATCGTACATCCAGCGGTCGCCGATGACTTCGAACTGCTCGAAGGCAACATCGAATCTCCTCGCCGCGTATGCGTAATAAGCATAGATGTATCTGCCCCGGATCTCCTGGGGGTACCTTTCCAAAAGGTCCTCGTATGCTTTGGAGACCTTTCGCCAGACTTCATCAACCCTCAGGGCCTTTTCGCCCTTTTTCACACCCGGCAAATCCGAATAAGCCTCCCCGGGCAGCAGCGCCAGATATGGGTTCATCTCAAGAGATTTCAGGCTCTGCTCCAGGAATTCAAGCATCGACTCTTCGGTCCCATGCCATTTCGGTTTCAGATATTCGAGTTTGTGGCGATGCGCGCCGTAGTGCGCGGGACAAGCCGCAACGGCATTCCTGAAATATTTCTCCATCTCACTTTCGGGGTAACTCAATCCCCTTGCCGTCACAAGCATGAAAGCCGAAGAATTGGGGTCGTTCGGATTGAGTTTATAAGCGTGCTCCAGGTCGTCGGAAGCTGCGACGAGACGGTCCTCGAAACCCGCCCACGCATCCTGCGGCACATTCCCTGCCCACCCGCTTCCCCGGATCTGCCACGCGCGGTGGATGCGGTAATTTCCCCTGACAAGCCAGGGAATATGGGATTTCGGATTCCGCGAGCACCATTCGTTCAACACTTCTTCCATCTTTTCCGGGCTTTCGGCCTCCCCGCCCAGGGTGCCGTAAAGTATGAAGAGTTCGTACATTTTGGCCGGATCGGACTTCGCATCCAATAGTGAGGAGATGTGCCGCTCTACGGCCTCGAAATCCCTGTCCCTGTAAAGGGCGGCAGTCCACCGGGTATACCCATCCACGACTGCGTACTGTATGCCCTTGATTTCCAGGCGATCCCCCGCATGCGCGAAATATCCATCGACAGGGGGAAGAGGCTTTTGCACGGCCGGACTTTGGGTCGCAGCCGTTTTGACTGCCCCGGTTTGCGGATCCAGGTGTGGGATTATCCGGTACTCGAAAAGTCCGGCCACAATAACCAGGGGTGCGCAGAGCAGGAAGAGCAGAACCATCATCAGGCCCTTCCTCCGCCTCGAGTGTGCGGCCCCCACCTTTTCATCCGTGGGGGAAGCCGGTTGCCCTCCATCGGAAGCAGCCGTTCGGGACGGCGTATCGAAGAAAAGAGGATCTGAAATCCATTGCTCGCCCCGCTGCAATGTCGGGGCCGCAGGTTCGGGAACGAAGCGAACCCGAACTCCGAGCTTTTCAAGATGGGCGGTCACAAGTTTGCCCTGTTCGGGTGAAATATGCACCCTGATCGACACGGGAAAGGACGAAAGCAATTTTGCGAGAGTGTCCGAACCGGATCCTTTCAGGACGCGGCTCAAAACAAGGTTCACCTTCTTCCCTGTATTCTCGTCCGGGACAGATTCGATTACGAGTTGACCCTTTATCGCCGCCATTGGTTCTCCTTCGCTCAACGGTCCCGGAATGCCCGCGTCAACGACTCGTTTCACCACCCTCTCCCGAATTTGTACGCGTGCATTTCCCGGAAGCTCCGGAACATGATGCGATCAAGAGCAAAAGTGATGCCCGGCCGACCGTCTAAATAAATGTTCGCGGGATAAAAAGACGGAAGTCGTTGAACACTGGTTTTGCGGGGAGGTAAGAGAATAATTCCTGTAGAGTATTAAAGTGCCTTACGGCTCGGACTGACAAATATTGGCACTTATTGGTGACGAAAATTGGCAGACATCCATGCCAATCGCCTCGAGTTTGTGGACGCCTAAACCCGCCGGAGCTTGAAGACCGGCGGAAGATTTCCATGCCTGCGGTTCTGTAAATCGTTTGTCATCAACCTCTTAGGTGCACTTTAAGCCGAGGGGAACTGAACGGCACTTTCGTGTGTTTCGTACTCGTATCGCTCGTCCTAAAACGATGGGTTACGCTCCGAGACCGTGTCATAACTGACCGGGTTTAGGCTGGTTTTCATCGCCAACACGACACAGTCTCTCCGCTTCACCCATCCTACGGCTTTATCCTTATCTCGTTGTTTTCTTTCGTGATTTTCGTGCCTTTCGTGGTTGCAAG
>JAEZHY010000116.1 GCA_023416335.1 Pseudomonadota bacterium
CCCAAGGCGGACCTTGGGAACCAGCGGCGTATTTCCTTGAAGCAACAACATAGCCAATAACAAGGGGGTGCCCACCCCACCCGGCTCACGTTCTCACGTTCTTGCAGGCGGCGGTGAGACTTACTTCGGAATCTTCCTGACGCTCACAAAATGTTCCTGCATTGCCATGGCGCCGCCCGCGGAGTCCCATATGTCCAATCCTCCCGGCATCAGGCTGTTGTCCGATACACCTTTTCCAAGGGCCCGGGATTCGACCGGCAGGTCATGTCCGAATCCGTGCACCATGAACACGGCCTCCGGGTGGATGAACTCCGTCAGCTTCACCTTGATCTTGCCGGAAACGCCGCTATTGGCAACCTCCACCACCTCTCCGTCGGAAATCTTCATCTTTTCACCGACCGTCTGACTCATCCACAGGACGTTTTCCCGCATCTGCTCGTTCAGCAGCGGGTTATTTACGGTATGCCCCTGCGTATGGACGGCGCAACGGCCGAATGTGATGCGGAAGTGCCCCCCATCGGGTCTTTTCGGCGGCTCATATGGCTTCAGGGAAGACACCCCGCCGCTTGTGAGCTTCTCGGATATCAGCTCGATTTTGCCCGAAGCGGTTTTGAACTTCAACGCGTCCCGTTTGCGGTAGAGCGGACTTTCAGATAGCTGCACCATTCCGGTTGCATCGAAATCCCGAATATCGACACCGGTCCCCTCCAGTTGATACTTCCAGATGTCTTCCATGGAATCGAAACCGAGTGGTGCCAGACCGAGTCTTTTGGCCAGACCGCAGATGATTTCCCAGTCGGCTTTGGTGTCGAACCGAGGGGCGAGCGCCCTCCGGCGAACGAACAGATAAGGTTTCAGCCCGTTTTTGCACCCGATGATGCTCTCCCGCTCCAGGTAGGTCGAAAGCGGCAGCACCACGTCGGAGAACCAGGCGGTATCGGACCAGCTGAACGTTACAGAGACGAGCAGGTCGAGTTTCTGGAAAATCTTTTTCAGTGCTTCGGGATCGGGAAAGCCCATCAGCGGATCGTGCCTGTAGGCAATATAGGCTTTTACCGGATACGGGTCTTCGGTTTCCATGGCCCTGAATGCAAGCTGAAGGGCTCCCGGGCCGGCATCGAAATGAGGATATCGCCAACCGGCGCCGTCGGCACGCTTTTCACCTGGCTTGGGGAAAAGGTCGACCAGCGACCTGAGCCCCTTGCGCCCGAGGTCTCCCGGTTTGTTGGAGAAAGGAAGGCCGCCCTTTGCACCTATTGCACCGAGCAGCGCGTTGATGATGTATACGGAACGGCAGACGTAGAAGGAATCCCTGTACCGGGCCGTCATCCACCCGGGATGCCAGACTACCGCGGGTTTGGCTTTGGCCAGCTCGGTTGCGAAAGAAACGATCTCACCCGCGGGCAGTCCCGTTTCCTTTCCCGCCCACTCAGGCGTGTACGGCTCGATAAAGCTTTTCAGGTCCTCCAGGTCCTTTATATACGAAGAGGCAAACTCGGGATCGTAGAGTTTTTCCTTCAGCAGGACGTGTATTACCGCAAGGTTGAAGGCATAGTCGGTACCCGGGCGGATCATGAAGAAGCGATCGGCTTTTGCCGAGGAACTCGTCGCGCGGATGTCGATGACCGTGAGCTTGCAGCCCTTTTCCATGCCGTCGAGGAGGTCGTTTACCTCCTTGACGTTTATCGCCTCGAATATGTTCCTGGTTTGCAGGACTACATGGCGGGCGTTTTTAAAATCATAGACAAGGTCCTTCCGGCCGAAGCCGAAAAGGGACTGCGCCGCATGGTGGACGTTGCGGGCGCAGGAGACGTCGTGGTTGCAGTAGTTTGGAGATCCCAGGCCGCGCACGAACGCCATGTGGAGGTCACGGAACGGGCCGCCGCGATCGGAAAAGAGAATGCTCCGTTGCCCGTATGCAGCGGTTATTTCCTTCAAGCGCGCGGTTACATAGTCCAATGCTTCATCCCAGGAGGCTTTACGCCATTTGCCCTCTCCCCTTTCACCGTCACGGATGAGGGGATACCGCGGCCGTTCGTCATCGTCGACGAGGGCCGGACCGGCCGCACCGCGAGCGCATATCGCACCGTTTATTCCTGCGGCGTGCGGATTTCCCTGCAGGAAACCGCACCGGCCGTTCTCGACCTCCACCTGGATGGGGCAACGAACGGTACACATACCGCAGATACTGAAAATTTTCTCTTTGGGCATCCGGCACTCCTTATCTTGCTCCAAACCTGTCAAAACCTGCTCTTCATAATTTCAGTAAAAAAAACACCGCCGTGATGACGAAGCGGATAAATTTATCATAGAGATAAAATCCGGGCCACTCGTGCTCCCCCAAATGGAGGTCCAATGGCGGTGCCCCGATCTGTCTGCTTAAACAAAATCGCTGTTCCCAAGCTCCGGGGGCTGTTGCTCAAATGGAGGCAAACGTTTTTGCCGGGCATTTTGCGACCGTGTCCCCCAACCCGTCATCCCGGCATTGCTTTTGAGCCGGGAACCAGGGTTTTTGAGGTCTCGAATTCGCGATTAATCCTCCCCAAAAGCCTGAATTCCGATTTCCATCGGAATGACCAAATCGTGCGCGGTGTACAATCTGAAGCTGCCGCGATGATTTGGTCAACTGCCCCTCCGGCTTGGGAACCCCGGCCGTCGAAGCTCCAGCTTCACCCCCGGCCTAAAGCAGCAAAATTGACGACCTCACCGCGCTACGCTCCACCACCGCCTCAACGTACTACTATCAGGCATTTTCTTGTTTTTTGAGCTGGATTTCCATGCCTGCGGTTCTGCAAATCGTTTGACATCAACTTTTAGGCGCACTTTAAGCCGAGGAGACCTGACGGCACTTTCGTGAATTTCGTATCTCCGGCTCATCAATAAACGATGGATTGCGCTCCGAGACTGTGTCGTAACCGACCGGAGTTGGGCTATTTTCATCAATGACACGACACAGTCTCTCCGCTTCACCCATCCATACGGCCTTATCCTTATGTCATTTTTTCTTTCGTGATTTTCGTACTACTATCCGTCATTTTCTTGTTTTTTAAGCAAGATTTTCATGTTGCCAGTTCTGTAAATCGTTTGACATCAACTTCTTAGGTGCACTTTTAAGCCGAGTGGAACTGAACGGCGCGGGTGGCCCAGGCAACAGGCCTTTAACGTTGCCTGGGTCCGGAGGACAAGAGGCTTCGCGTAGAATTAC